>DAINDC010000001.1:0-3038 GCA_036732085.1 Fibrobacterota bacterium
CGATGCCATTGGCGCAGGGTATCGCCTAATCGATACCGCGGCCTCCTATATGAATGAAGAGGCCGTCGGCAAGGCGATAAAACGCAGCGGCGTGCCGCGGGAGGAACTGTTCATCACCACCAAGCTATGGGTCCAGGACGCCGGGTATGAGAAGGGCAAGCGGGCCTTTGAAAAGTCGCTCCAGAAGCTGGGTCTGGATTATCTGGATCTATACCTCATCCACCAGCCTTACGGCGACGTGTTCGGAGCGTGGAGAGCCATGGAGGAACTGCATCGGGAGGGCCGAATCCGAGCCATCGGGGTGAGCAACTTCCATCCGGACCGCGTCATGGATTTTATCGTCCACAATCAGGTGATTCCCGCCGTTAATCAGATCGAAACCCACCCTTTCCACCAGCAAATAGAGACGCATAAGTTCCTAGCCGAAAACCAGATCCAGATCGAATCCTGGGGGCCCTTCGCGGAGGGTAAGAATGACATTTTCAAGAATCCACTGCTGGTTTCCCTCGCGACCAAGCACCATAGGACCGTGGCCCAGATCATCCTGCGTTGGCTGACCCAGCGGGGCGTGGTCGTCATCCCCAAGTCCGTGCACAAAGAGCGGATGGTCGAGAACTTCAGCATCTTCGACTTCGAGTTGGCGCCCGAGGACATGGCGGCCATAAAGACCTTAGACATGGGAAAGAGCCTCTTTTTCGATCACCGGGACCCGGCCATGGTGAAATGGATCGGAACCCGCAGGCTCGACCTGTAGGCGGGCGTTTGGATGGGATCCTATGAGCTTAAGACCCAAGGCCTCCAAAATGGCTTCGAGACTACTTAGGCGAGGGTTCCCTTTTTTCGAAAGCATGTCATAAAGTCCCTCGCGGTTTAAATGGGCCGTCTTGGAAACCTTGGCCATTCGCCCTGGGCTCGAATAACATCTTGAATTGGGGCCCGCCCCTTTTTGCCCTCGCATGGGCCTCGCAATCCGCAATCGGTTCGCGAGGATGGCTAAAAACCCAAAACGCCAGCTCGACAAAAGTTACCAAAAATGGTAAGTATATAGAGTATAAGCATCGAGGTATACTATGTTGGTTCACGCCAAAGCGCCCCGTATTGACGTGCGAATCAGCGGCCGGGGGGCCCGCCAGGTGGCCAACCTGCTCCGCCGGACTTATAAGGACGTTCGTATCGAACTGGATCGCGGAGCATCCGTCGATATCACCGAGACGGAATGGTATAAGGGCATCTCGGCCAAGACGACGCCTGGCAAGGCTCTGCATACCTATCGCGACAACGCTGGCTTGACTTTGGCGGAACTCTCCGGTAAGACCGGCATCGCGGAATCCCATTTGTCCGCCATGGAGAACGACAAGCGCGGCATCGGCAAGGTCACGGCCCAGAAGTTGGGCAAGGCCTTGAAGTGCGAATACCGACGCTTCCTCTAAGGGTATCCTTCCGACCGGGGCATCAGATCAATGCGGGGATGCCGGAATAAGGCAAATCGGAAGCCCCCTGGCACAATTTTGATTTCGCCCCGTAACGTTTATATTACTTCTACATCGTTGGTCGCCCATCCCGATCAATCATCAACCCGTGGGGAGTGAAGAATGGAAGAGCCCGCTCTCCTGCTGGAAAAGCAATTGATCAAAACCGGAATAGTGGATCATGCCGATTGGAATTACCACGGCGTCTTGGGCCGCATCCAAAGGACCCGGTTCCAGATGGTCCTGTCCCTTCTCAATCAGAACATGCCCCGGCGCGTCCTGGAGATCGGCTACGGCAGCGGCATCTTCCTGCCGGAGCTTTTCAAGCATTGCAAGGAACTATACGGCATCGACGTCCATGATCGGCAGGATGAGGTCAAGGCGGTCTTGGCGGGGCTGGGCGTGGAGGCCGACCTGTCCCAAGGCAGCGCTGAGTCTTTGCCATTCCCATCCGGTTTTTTTGATTGCGTGATCGCGGTCAGCAGCCTGGAGTTCATCGTCGATATCGAAAAGGCCGCCATGGAAATCCGGCGGGTGATGCCTCTGGACGGGCATTTAATCCTGGTCACTCCCGGACATAGCCCTATGGTCGATTTCGGGCTGCGTATGCTGACCGGCGAGTCCGCCGAGAAGGATTACGGGAGCCGGCGTCAAGCCCTGCTGCCCGCCTTGGGGGCCCATTTCAAAGAGGAGTCCTGCTTGACCTTTCCGCCACATAGCGGAGGCCAGTGCCTGTATCAGGCCCTGCAGTTGGGGCCGAGCCGTTAGAAGTACGATAACAAGATAAGGTTTTATTCTATTTCACTTATCGGAAGTATCTGCCTGAAATGCCGAATCGTCAGGACATAAGCCGTGTCGTCTTTGATCTTGTAAATGATCCGATAATTTCCATAGATCAACTCTCGGATACTTACGGCGTCTACTTCAGGGACTGCACGCCCTGCTCGAGAAAAATCCTTAATCGTAGCCGGTTTTTTCAATAGCTTGTCGGACCAACGTGCGGCATTGGTTGGACTATCATTTTCGATGTACCCATATATTTCTTCCAGCCGTTTGTATGCGACACGAGTCCAAAGAACCTTCATTTACTGGTTCTTTTCCGCAGCATCTCCTTGATTTTATCGTTGGAATAAACCCGCTTGTTCTTGATATCTTCCTCAGCTTCAGCTAAATCCGAGAGCAGTTCGATCTTATCAAGCAAAGCCTCATATTCGCGGACGTCAAGGAGAACGGCGGAGCTTTTGCCGTGCTGGGTTATCACCAGAGGGCGCTTGGTCTTATTCACCTGGTTTATCAAATTGGTTGCGTTTGCGCGAAACTCGCTTATCGGCTTCACATCCTTATCAAGCTCAATTCGTTCCATTTTGACCCCTTTTTGTACCTAATACTGTACGTTTAAACGTACAAAATGTCAATTTGGATTTCCCAGCATTTCAAGCTGGCTTGAACCTGGGCGGTTTTTTTGGGGCTGTTCAGTCGTATTGATTAGGGTTCGCCAATGGCCGAAGGCCACGGTTTAGACACTTGCCTGAAAACCCATTTTACCGAGGAGAGGAGCTGCTATGGACG
>DAINDC010000001.1:3048-5685 GCA_036732085.1 Fibrobacterota bacterium
CTGGTTATACGGCGGTTTTTATTTTTTCTTTTTTGCCACAATATTGATTTCCTCAACCATATCTGGCAAGAAGTCCTGGATAATTTTCCAGACAATGGAGTGATCGATTCCGAAGTAATCGTGAACAATTCGATTACGAAATCCCTTTATCCTTATCCAATCAATATTGTTGTTTTTCGTTTTGAATTCATCGGGCAGGCGATTCGAAGCCTCGCCTATGATTTCAAAATTTCGAATGACCGCGTCAATCGTCCTTTCATCGTGAACGAACTTGTCGAAGCTCATTCCTTTTGTGAATTTCTGAATCTTTTTTGCGGACTCCAGGATGTCTTCAAGCAAGAGGTCGGGTGCTCTCTTAGACATACTTCAGATCGTTTCTGATTTCCTTGTAATACTTTGGTTTAATTCCGTTTCGAGAAACCAGATCGACTTTGATTTTTAGCAAGGCCTCCAAGTAGTTCGCCAAATCGATAAATTCAACGCCGACTTGGGTATTGAACTCAACAAGGATATCCAAATCGCTTTTTCGATTTTGCTCGTTTCTAGAGTATGACCCGAAAATCGCCAGATTTTTCACATGGTATTTTTGAAGCATCTCGAGCTTGTGTGAGGAAAGGGCATCCTTGATTTGGCCAAGACTTTTCATAGTGTCCTAACTTTAGCAATTCCAAAGTGTGAATTCAATTTGAGATTAGGGTTGTAGCTAGGGGGGTAGAAGACCGAGCGATGGCTTGTTATGCGGATTTTCTTTTCTTTTTGTCTTTAAGTCTTGGAAGCGATTTAGACCAATCGACGACCTTCCCGTTGATCTCGATCTCATTCATGTCGACAGCCTTTTTAGCATGTTCGATTTCTATCGAGGCCAATTCGTTCTCGTCCGTAAAAAAGGCGACCGTTCTATTATTAATGTTCTCACCCTCTACATCTTTATTCTTTTTGAATTGGATAAAGAGGCTATCGGTTTCAGGGGTATATTCTAAAATCATTTTTCTCTCTTATGCTGCGTTTTTTTGCTTCGCGCTTGTTACATGGGAGGCATAGTAATCCAAAAGATTTCGAATGATTTTTTGGTATTGCGTGTGATTCTTGGTGGCAACCTTCTTGAAATAATCGATGCTGGATTCTTTCAAGTTGATGGTTACCTTCACATTTTTTTCCTTCAAAACCAACTGGCTGGGTGAAGGCAAAAAGTCTTTCACGATTTCCATGTCACCTAGTGGCTCAGCCGTATACTTAATTTTCTTTTTCATAGACCCTCTTGCCCTTTCTCCAATATCCCGCACCAATTATCCTTATTCTATTACTTCGGTAAGTGAACCGAAAAGTTAAGATGCCGTCCTTCACTTTGCCCATACAGTAAAAGCGTTTTTCATGGGTTGTGCTATGACTTTTGTTCTCATCCCACTCAAAGGAGTCCATACTATAATCATACATATTTTTATATGTATACGTTTAGCGTTTTATTCAAGGTTTTGGCTGGTTTTTATTGATTTTTTGGCAGCATCCCTAACCGATTGCTGCTTGGGGGATAAATTAAGCGCCCCTGCCATCGCATGCACAAAGCCTTTGGCAACCAACCGCTTCCCCAAATCAATCAGATGTCCCCCATCGAAACTCAAGTTGTCATGCTAATTCGGCGGCTAATTTCTCAGAAATCCACTCAGTGAAGTTCATAGCTTGACCTGGCGCAGCAGTTGGGGCCTAGCCGCTAGATTTGCTTTCTTTATTCCAAAGCATCGACGTCAGCGATATCCTTTAATCTGCAGCCCGCGGCTTTTTTATTCTTGATTAGATCCGGCTTCGAAATAAAATCCATTTTGAGGTCGCCGAGTTTAGCAACCTCAAAATGTTTTTTATCCAGCTTCATAACATCAATCCTAACAAGATGTCGCATCGAAACAATGCTTCTTTCCGATAGGTGAACTTTCGGTCCGTCTATTACATTGGAATCAAGAACTGCGCGCACTTCGGCGGATTTCCCACCATATATAGGTAACTCAGGCGATACTGGACTGGGACTCCACCTCCCTCCACCCCACCCGGGAGGGAGTTAAGGAACCGACCGGACCGTAAGCCCAGCCTTTTTCGCGGCCTTGATCTGATGCCGGTCGCTGGAGACGAAGAGATCCGCCTCCCATTCCAAAGCGGCGGCGATGTGGAAGGCATCCATGGCCCGCAAGGTGTTTTCCTCAAGAAGGAGGATGGATTGAAGCACCGTCGTCTCCGTGATATTACACAAGGCCGCATCCCGCAGATCCTGGGCGATGCCCTGTTTGGCGCTCACGTATTGAGCTCCTTCGATTTGCTTTTCGCGGCGTAGCCGACACAGGGCGGAGATGATTTCCGGATAGCAGATCACGGATAGCCCCAGCTCACTGGCTTCGTCGCAGAGCGCCAGAACCGCATCCGTTCCCTTCTCGGGGACATACCTTTTGACCAAGGCCGAGGAGTCGAAGAAGACCTTCACCTGGCCGCGTCTTTCCGGTTTTGCAGGATGGCCTTGGACAGGGAGACGCCGCTCAAAGGGAGCTGGGGAGGCGCCTTTTTCCAGGAAGGCTTATCCTCCACAAGGACAGGGCTGATATCGGCCACGGCCTTTCCGTGTCTCAAGATCCGGATGACCTCGCCCTTTTCGAC
>DAINDC010000001.1:5695-38801 GCA_036732085.1 Fibrobacterota bacterium
ACCTCGTCCAGGAACTCGGCGGCATGCTTGCGGAACTCGGTAAAGTTGGCCGTTTTCATGGTTTTCCTCTTCTGTACAGTTATCTGTACTCTAGTGTACATTCTGGCCCAGGGTTAGTCAAACCCACTTTACGACCGCCCATGCCTTTGTATTCCCTCGCTCAGGCCGTATTGGTTGGCCGGGGCCTTTTGAATCGCTTCAGTTACGTCGCTTTTCTTGAACTCCTCCATATTTGGAGTAGCAACTGGTTTGAACATGACGAGTCGGGCTGATCTTGTATCCCAAATGGGGTATATTTATGGCATAGGCCCAAGGAGAACCAGCCATGTCTAAATCCGCCATGATCCGAGCCTGAACAGATTCCCAGTTGAAGGAGAAGGTCGAAGAGATCTTCGACGAACTAGGCCTCAACGCTACCACCGCGATCAATATATTCTACAAGCAGGTGCTTTTAAGTCGCGGCCTGCCCTTTGACGTTAGGATCCCCAACGCCGCTACCCGGAAGGCAATGAAAGAGGCCAAGGCCGGCCGTACCGTTAAGGGATACAAGAAGGAGTAGGACGGATCACATCGATTTATTCGACTGACTTTCGTTGAGTCAAAGCCCAATCTCACCTCGGACTCAACGCCCCCGCCATCGCATGCACAAAAGCCTTGGCCGCCACCCGCTTCCCCAGATCATTCAGATGCCCCCCATCGGAACTCAGCTCACTGAGCAGGCGATAGCCCGTCTTACCATCCTTGCGAACGGAATCCCGGCTGCCGTCCGGATAGGTGGATTCCAAGGCGGCCAGATCGAACAGGGGTTTGCCCGTAAAGGCTTGCCGCAGCATCGCGTTGAATTCGGTGCGACGGAGATTGTCGGCATCGTTGGGATTGGAGAGGCCCAGGAGACGCTTGAGGCCGCCGAGTCTCCCGCGGGGACCGGTCTTGAGCGGGACCGTAACATACAGGATACCCATGGTGGGATTGCGGGCCTGCACGGAATCCAAGGTGGCCTTGTAATAGGCGAACAGGCCGGGCACATCGGTTTGCGCATCCACGTCCAGGTAGCAGAATTTCATCGCAGCCAAATCGAAGCGGGGCTCGGGAGCGGAGGGCGCTGTGGTACTCAGGGGAGGTGCGGACGCCGCCAGGAACTTCGCGAAGCCGTCGCATTTTTTCCGCGGGACCCGGTTCTCGCCAAGGTGTGAATGGATGATGCCGCCCGCCGCTAGGGATTGGCCCTGGTCCAGATCCGCGATGGCGAAGCGCGTCTCTCCCGCCTCCCGCAGCAGCTCGGACAGGCCTTCCAGGATGTTCTGGCCTACCGACTGATGCCCGAAATAGATATGCCGATCGCGCAGACGCGCGAGGTCCGCCTTGAAGGCTTCATCGGCGGTTCCGGCCCGGGCGGGATACCCGGGTTCGGATCGGCAGGCGGCCAGGATGCCCATGGTCAGGGCCAGTGAAGCGGATAGGAACATCCGGCCCACGGTTTAGACATCCACTTCCGATACGGGTTCCACGAGTTGCGGCGGCATATGCAGGTAACGCGTGGTTTCGCGCTTCACGTCGATGTCCTTGAACACGCGCTCCGTCTGCTCGTGAGACAGGCCCACGGCCTCGGCGACCTCGTCAATCGGCACCCCGTGGTTCTTGCCCCAGAGGCAGAGGTCCATCTTTTCATGCGGGAGGGAGAAATAGAATTCGTCCTGGGTTTGCGGCAGCGAATAGGTATCGGTGGTGGGCGGCCGCCGGCGGATGCGGTCCGGGATGCCCAGGTGTTCGGCCAGCATATAGACCTGGGACTTGTAGAGATGGGCGATGGGCTTGACGTCGCCGCCGCTGTCGCCGAGCTTCACGAAAAAGCCCTGATCGTATTCGAGGCGGTTGGGAGTGCCGGTGGTGGCATAGTTGAGCCGATCGGCATGGTAGTATTCCATCATCTTGCGCACGCGCTGCTTGAAGTTCGAGGCGGCCACCACGCCCAGGTAGGCCTCCAGGGGCAGGCGCTGCCTGATCTGGGCGCCGTCGGGGGCCTGGGCCACCACCGAGAAGAAATTGAAGCCCTGGTTGTCGATGACATTGGGCAGGACGATCTTGTTCTTCCAGCCCGGGCCGTATTCCGGGATCGCCAGGCGGATGGCGTCGTCGCGGCGACGGTAACATCCCAGGGACTCCAGGGGGGCGGTGATATCCTCCACCACGGAAGGGATGCCCAGGTGGGTCGCGACGAATTGGCTGAATCCCAAGGTACCGGAATCGGAATCGCGCTCGGGCATATGCAGTCCCAGGACGCGCTCGCTCCCGAAGGCGCGTACGCATAGGGCCGCGGTCACGGAACTGTCGATGCCGCCCGAGAGGGCCACCACCACGCCCCGGCGCCGGAAGCCCCGCACCTGGCGTTTCAGGGCCGCGGTAATCTTCGCCGTCTCGGCTTCGCAATCCAGATCCAGCACCTGCTTGCCAAAGGGCCTGGTCATCGTCTCGGTTTTCATCTAAGCCAATCCTTTCTTGCTGATTTTTCCCGTCGAGGTCTTCGGGAGTTCGTTCCGGAATTCCACGAACTTGGGAACCATGAACTTTTCCAGCCGCTTCTGGCAATGCTTGATCACCTCGGCATCGGTCAGGGCGGCCCCGTCCACCAGGGCCACGAAGGCCTTGATGGCATTGCCCAGGATCTCGTCCGGCACCCCGATGACGGCCGCTTCGCGCACCTGCTCCAGCTCGTAGATCACGTTCTCGATTTCCCGCGGACCCACCCGCTCGCCGGCGGTCTTGATGAGGTCGTCCTTGCGCGAGATGAAATAGAGGTGGCCGTCCTCGTCCTGCTGGAAGAGGTCGCCGGTCCGGAGCACCCGCTCATGGGGGTAACGTCCGGGTTTCAGGCAGCGGGCCGTCTCCTCGGGACGGTTCCAATAGCCGACCATCACGTGGGAGCCGCGCACCATCAGTTCGCCCGGTTGCCAGGCCCGGGTCACGCGCTCGCCGCGCTCGTCCTCGATCCACACCTCGGTATTGGGAATGGCCACGCCCACGGAAGCCGGTTTGCTGTCGATGAGCTCGGGGGGCAGGTAGGCCACGCGTTTGCATTCGGTGAGGCCGTACATGGAATAGATGCGCGCCAGGGGCAGCACCAGGCGCATGCGGGCGATATGGTGCACGGGCAGGGCCTGGGCGGTATTGGTCAGGTAGCGCACGGAGGAGAAATCCTGCTGCTCCAGATCCTTGAGGTTGAGGAGGATGGCCAGGATGGTCGGGACGATCGGGAGCCCGGTCGGCCTTTCCCTGGCGATGAGCTCCAGGTAACGTCCAGGGTACAGGAACTGCTTCTCCAGGATGACGGTGCCGCCGAACCGGAACGCCATCAGCACCTGGTAGAGGCCATAGTCGAAGGCCAGCGGCAGGCAGGAGAGGATGATATCGTCCGGCTCGTTGCGGAGATAGGTGGTGATGGAGGTGGCGGCCGTGACCATATTGAGATGGGTGAGCGTCACGCCCTTGGGGTTCCCCGTGGACCCGGAGGTGTAGATGAGGCTGGCGAGATCGAGGTCGATATTGGGATTGGGAGGCGGGGTGGCCGGATGCGTCGAGATCAGGTTGGCGAGGAAATGCACTTGCTTGCCCGCCGATTCCAGGGCCTGGGTAGCTTTCCGGTTACCCTGTCCGGCTTCCAGGATTTCCATATCGTCCACATTTTCCATGCCGTCCGCGCCGGTTACGCCACCCACGCCATCCACTATCACGATATGGCGCAGGTCCGGACAGTCGGCCAAATCCGCCTCCACGGCCTTGAGGTTGCGCCGTCCCGTCACCAGGATCCGGGCATTGCAGTCCTTAAGGATGAACGCCAGCTTGTCGCCCTTGACTCCGGGGTTGACCACCAGGAAGACGCCGGCGGCCTTGAGCGTGGCGAATATGCCCATGACCGTTTCCACGGAGTTGTCGTAATACATGCAGACGCGCTCCTGCGGCTCCAGCCCCAAGGCCTTGAAGGCGCGCGCGAGCGCATTGGCGCCCCCGTTGACCTCCGCATAGCTGGCCCGCCGCTCCCCGCAGACCAAAGCTGTCTTGCCCGGATGGCGCGCGGCGGAGGATTCGAGGAAGGCGTCAAGCAGCATGTTTCGCCGCTCCCATTTTTTTATTCCCCACATAGCGGACCAGGTTGTCCACCGAGTCCAGGTTCTCGGGCAGGAGTTCCAGGTCCTCGACCATGAAGCCGAAGGTCTCCTCCAGGAAGGTCACCACCTCCAGGACACCGGTCGAATCGATGGTGCCGGATTCGAGGAAGGACTCCTTGTCCTTGAGCATGGCCTCGGCATCGCCGAGGAGGAAGTTGTTGATGACGAATTGGCGGATCTGGGTGCGGATTTCATTTTCGTTGGCCATATTATCCCGGTCCTGTGGTTTTGAAGTTGTCGATGAATTGGGAATGCAGAAGTTGCAGCGAGGTCACCGCGGCCACCGCCATCTCGTCGCGTTCGCCCAGGCCCCGTCCGTCCGGTCCGGCCTTGAGCATCAAGCGGCCGAAGGATGCCGGATTGACGTACCCGGCGTCCTTGAGGGCGCGCGGCTGGATCGATCGGGCCGCCAGGCTGCCCGTCCCCTGGAAGCAGGCGGCGATGGGAGCGCGATAGGGTTTCTTGGTGCGGTTCACGATGGAGGCGGGCACCAGATCCGTGAAGGCCTGCTTGAGGACATGCTTCTCGTCCAGGCCGCGGATCTTATGCTTGGGCGGGATGGTGGCCGCGAAGGCGATGAGGCGGTGATCCAGGAACGGGAACCGGCCCTCGACCGAATTGCCCATCATCATCCTGTCCCCTTGCGAGTTGAGCAGGTAGCCGGACATGAACAGGACCATCTCCAGGTATTGGGCGCGGCAGAGCGGGTGCCAGCGCTCGCGTCCGGGATCGAGGTAACCTCGCAGTTCCTCGAACATCTGCTCTTGCTTGGGGAAGGCCGCGCGGAACTCGGGGGTGAAGTACTGCTGCATATGGGAGGTATTGGCCCAGCGGATGAGATGCGAGTAATAGTGATGGGACGTGTCCTCGAGCCCCTTGCGGAAGAAGAGGCGCCAGAAAGAATCGGCCTGCGGGTTCCGATCGATATAACCGTATAGTCGGCTCAAGGCCAAGGGCCTGAACCGGGACTCCGGATTGCGCGCCCAGGCCCTCCGGACCTTGTCCTCCTTGAAGATATTGTAGCCGCCGAAGATCTCGTCCGCGCCTTCCCCGGTCAGGACCACCTTGATGCCGCTCGCGCGCACCAACCGGGATAACGCGAACAGCGGTGCCGGCGCCGTCCGGATCATGGGACGCTCGGCGTTCCAGACCACGTTCGCGAAGTCCCGCCCGATCTCCTCATGGCCCACCTCGATGAGCCGGTGATCCGTGCCGAGATGCGCCGCCATGGTCTGCTGGAAATCGCGCTCGTCGAAACGCCCGTCCTTGAAGGCCACGGAGAAGGTGACGAGGTCGTTGATATGGTGCTTTTTGATCAGGGCGCAGATGATGGAGGAATCGATGCCGCCACTCAGGTAGGCGGCCACCGGCACGTCCGCGCGGAGTTGCAGGGCGGTCGCATCCTGGAGAAGTTCGCGCAAGCGTTCCGTCCAATGGGACAAGGGCTTGTCCTCGTACTCATTCGCATCCGGGAATTCATGGCGCCAGTATTGCAGGGTGCGGGCCACGCCATCCTCGACGACCAGCATCCTTCCCGGGCCCAACTCCTGGATGTCCTTGAAGGTGGTCCGCGGCGGGATGTTCATCCAGAAGGTGGTCACCTGCGCAACGCCGACGGGATCGATCTCGCGCGGGACGCCGGCGTGCGCGAACAGGGCCTTGATCTCCGACGCGAAGAGGAGGCCGCCGCCGGGCCGCCGCGTATAGAACAGGGGGCGGATGCCCACCCGGTCCCGCGCCAGGATCAGCCTGCGGTCCTTGAGATCCCAAAGGGCGATGGCGAATTGGCCGTTGAGGTGATCGACGAAGGCCGTGCCATGCTGCTCGTAGAGATGCACGATGACTTCGGTATCGGACTTACTGTAGAAGCGGTGTCCCTGCTTGATCAGGTCCTGGCGCAATTCCACGTAGTTGAAGATTTCGCCGTTGAAGATGACCCAGACCGTGCGGTCCTCGTTATGCATGGGCTGCTGGCCGCCGGAAAGATCGATGATGCTCAGGCGGCGATGGCCCAGTCCCACGGTCTCGCTGAGGTAGAAGCCTTCTTCGTCCGGGCCGCGGTGGAGCAGGGCGTGGGTCATGTCCTTCAAGGAGGCCCCGTCTATGGGGCCGCCGTCACCGGCGAGAATGCCTGCGATGCCGCACATCCGCTCGACCTGATTTCTTCCCGGCGGGTTTGAAGACTAATGCCATCGGAGGCCATCGGATTTCCGTCTTGGGAATCCCACTGCCGTATTTTGAGTCCGCCAAACTCTGTCTTACTTAGGATCAATTTCTCTTCCGGCCTAACGCAAGAGAAATCCGACCTGGAAGGCCCGATCGACGGATTCACGAATCGGAGGAATAGCTTGAGCATTCCCCTTCCAAGTTTTTAATTAAAAGTCGAACCGCGGGCGCCTGACCGGCCCAGGAGGAAATACCGGCCGATGACGCTCGTGGAAACCTGGAAAAGACATCGCGACGATTTCCTTCCGAATCTCGCCTTCGTACTGCTTGCGGTCCTGGCCCTGCATGGCGCGCCCGTGCCCTATAATAACGAGTGGCTTTACCAGCTCCACTTGATCACACAGTGGCATCCCCAATTCCTCCTCAACGATTGGACCTTCGCCTCCAACAGTCCCGAGCACCGGGTTTTCAATACCTTGGTGGGCCCCATCACCCTCATCCTCTCGCCCACGGCCACCGCCTGGGTCGGGCGCGTCCTGGGCTGGCTGCTCAATGCCCTGGCCCTGTTCCGATTGGGCGGGCGCTTCCATATCCCGCTGTGGATGATTTCCGCGTCCACGGTGCTCTGGCTCGCCCTGGGCCAATCCTTGGTGGGCGGGGAATGGGTGTTCGGGAGCTTCGAGGCCAAGGTCTTCGCCTATCCCTTCCTGTTCCTGGCCTTGGACGGATTCCTGGAAGGCAAGGTGTGGCGGACCGCCTTATGCATCGGCCTTTGCTTCAGCTTCCATCCCGCCGTGGGCATGTGGGCCGGCCTGGCCTTGGCCATGGCCCTGCCGTTCGCAGGCTGGCGCTTCCGTGATTGGTTGTTGTTCGCGGTCGTGGCCGGACTGGCGGCCCTGCCCGGAGCCTTGCCCCTGCTGCCCTTCATGGTGGGAGGCGATGGATCGATTCCGGAAGACTGGAAATTCATGGCCTTGGTCAATATGCCCCATCATCTCGATCCCTTCTCTTGGCCGATCCGGAACACCGTATCCGTCTATATCCTCTTCCTGATCAATGCCTGGCATGCCTACCGCAATCGCCGGGACCGGCCCCTTCGTCTGCTGTTCCTCTTCCAGGCCGGCACCGCCCTCATCTTCACCGTAGGCATCGTGTTACGGTACACGGAAAGTTACGGGATCCTGAAGTTCATGCCCTTCAGGCTCTTCCCTTTGCTCACCCCGCTGTTCTTCTTTTTCGCCATGAGCCAGGCCTGGTGGCATGCGCGGAAACGGCCCAGCCCGCGGATACTGGCCGCAGCGGCCCTGGCGGGTGTCCTGGTGGTGGGCAATCCCATCAAGAGCACCTACGATATCGTCCGGGAAAACCAGGGGGAATGGCTGCGCAAGGAGGACGGCTTCCCCGCGGCCGCGCGCTGGATGTCCATACATACGCCCCTGGGCGCCACCGCCATCATGCCTCCCTGGCGCGACGAGGCTTGGTACCTGTCGCAACGCGGCATGATCGCGCATTACCGCTTCCATCCCTATGACAGGTTGGAGGAGTGGATGGAAAGGGTGCGGGAGCAGGTGGGCACGGTCGAACCGGGGAAGCCCCGGGAAAAACGCAAGGCCATCGAGGCCCATTACCTGGCCCTGACGCCGGGGGAAATCGCTACCCTCGCAGCCAAGTACCATACCGGTTACCTAATCAGCGCGAGCGAATATCCGTTCCCGGAGCTGTTCCACTCAGGGGCTTGGCGGGTGTATGCCTTGAGTCCGGAGGCCGCGCAGGCGTCCGCGCAGGGGGATTCAACCGTCTTTAGAAAAACCTTCGAGTAATGAAAGCACATGGACCTTGGAATCAATGGGATAGTTTTCCGACCCCGGATAGACCAGGTGGACGGATTCCGGATTCAAGTCGGCAATCGCTGAATGAAGTCCTTTGCTGGGTTTGGGCGCAAGGGAGTGTTTCATTTCGTAAAGGATGGGACGGTGATCCGGTCGGATTTCTACCAGGTCCACCTCGGCGCCTCCGGCCGTGCGATAAAAATAAAACTTCGAAAACGGCGAGGCGCGGCGGATGATTTGTTCGGCCGCAAAGCCCTCCCAGGATGCTCCCAGGGTGATATGCCCCATAAGCGCATCACTGCTCAATATATCGAGCGAATTATGCAGGAGTCCCGTATCCCGAAAATAGATCTTGGGCGACTTCACCAGGCGCTTCTTCACATTGGGAGCGTAAGGCTGGAGAACGCGCAGGATGAACGTGTTTTCCAAGATATCCAGATAGTGCTTTGCCGTGGGTGAAGTGATATCCATGCTTTGGGCGACTTTCTGGGCATTCCAGATTTGACCGTGAAAATGCGCCGTCATTTGCCAGAAACGCCTTAGCGCCGGGGCCGGAACCCGGATGCCGAGTTGCGGCAAATCCCGTTCCAAGAATGTCCGGACGAACGCGCTTCGCCATCGGAAACTTTCCTCATCACCGGCCGCCAGGTAACTGCGAGGATACCCACCGCGCAGCCAAAGTGAATCCATCCCATCCCGATCCGCACCCACCTCCTGCAAGGTCAGGGGAGGAAGCTCCAGGTACTCGATACGCCCGGCCAAGGATTCGGAACTTTGTTTCATCAGTTCGGGCGAGGAAGATCCCAGGATAAGGAAATGAAAACCGGATTGGTCGACGAGGAAACGCAGCAACGGGAATAATTCCGGCCTGCGTTGGATTTCATCTATGATGACCAATTTGCCCCGCTGCTTTTCCAAGTAGAGTTGAGGTTCGGAAAGCCGTCCCAAATCCTGGGGGTTTTCCAAATCCAAATGAACGTGATTCTCCGGAAAAACATCTTTCGCCAAGGTTTTTGCCAAGGTGGTTTTACCGACTTGACGGGAGCCAATTATCGCGCAGACGGGGAATTGTTCGAGGCTTTTTTTTAGGCCGGCCAAAAGCGCGCGCGATATCATCCTTGTAAATCTAAAGACTATCTTTAAATTTACAAGGATGATTCTAAAATATCGGCGCAAATCCGCTCAATATACCTCAAAAACCCCTACACCCTCTCCTTGGCCAGGAAATCATCCACCAGGCCCACCACCTCATTATTGTTCAAGGTCGCGCAGCGCAGCATGGACGTGTTCAGGATCTGGAAAGGCCGCTCCAGGGGCGGCGCAGCGCGGATCTCCCCGAGCGACTCGCGGGCCAACGGCAAGGGCTGCACGAAGCGCGCGCGATGCACCGAATAGCTCACCAGATCCTTCTCCTGCGAGAAGTCCGGGAACAGCTTGGTCAACCCGCCGCCCAGGAATTCCTTCAGCACCGCCTCGTCCGAATCCCCGAAGCGCGGGTCCTGGCTGTCGAGGTAACGCGGGAGGTACACCAGGCTGCGGCCCTTGGTCTCCTCGCCGCGGTCGATGAGGTTGGTCATCTCGATGAGGCCGGTGAGCCCCAGGTCCTCGCCGATATTGAGCACGTAATAGGGCGTGAGCGGCTTCCTGAGGACCAGTACCAGGCAGATGACCCCCAGGTAGGCCCGCGAGGTGGGATACCACTCCGCCATCCGTCGCGCATAGGGCTTGAGGTCGCCTTCCACCATGCGTTCCGCGAGCGAGGTGGGCGCGGTGAAGAAGACCTGGTCGAAATCGAGCGCCTGATCGGGGCCTCCGTTGAGGGAGACCGTCACCTGGCAATGGGCCGCACGGCCATTGGCGGGGATGGAGCGGATGCCCTTGACCGCCGTGCCTAGATGGATCTCCGTGCCCGCCGCCGCCAGCGTCTTGGCGAAGCTGCCGAGGATGGCATGATAGCCGCCGCGCACATAGCCGAGGTTTTCCTGGTTCTTGCCGGCCGTGCGCGCGCCGAAGAGCCGGGTCAAGGTGGCCCAGATGAAGACCGCGGCGATCTGATCGTGGAACGGCCCGAACTTGGCCTTGAGCAGGGGCAGCCAAAAGACCTCGTAGACCTTGCGGCCGCAGGTGCGGATGAGCCAGGCCTTGGCGGTGACGCCGTAGAGCTTGAAGGGATTCGCGAAGCGGGTGGCATAGAAAATGGCCGCGCCCAACCGTCCCTTGTCGAGCAGGGACAACAGGGGAAAGGCCAGGAAGTCGCGGTTGTTGCTCATGTCGTGGAACTTGCCGCGCGCATAATAACCGGTGCCGGTCGCCCGCCAGCGCAGGTCCCCTTCCAGTCCCAGTTCCTTGAGGAGGCCGATGAGCTTGCCGTCCTGCGGGAGGATGCAATGGTAGTAGCGGTCCCACGTGAACTCGCCGTAGTCCTGCGCGCAGGCGAGGCCGCCCAGCCCGCTCCCGGAGTCCAGGATATGGACCTGATGGCCCTGCTTTCCCAACCGATGCGCCAGGGTCAGCCCCAGCATGCCCGCGCCGACCACCGCAACCTTCATGTTACCCTACGGCCTTGCTTGCCGCTTCGGCTTTGTGGACCGGATCGGCCGAACCGGCCTTGGCGACCGAATCAGCTTTGCCGACCGGATTGACCGTATCGGCCTTGGCGACCGGACCGTATCGGCCTTGGCGACCGTATCGGCCATATCGGCCTTGGCGGCTTTATCGGACTTGCGGCCCAAGGATTGGAGCAGGTTGTTCTTGATCGCATAGGTGCGACGGCAGCGGCTGCATTCGAGATCCGTCGCCGGGACCGCCTGGCCTTCGGTCAGGCGCAGGAGCGGATGGCCGCAGGCGCAGACCCAACCGCGATGCCGGGCCGGGTTGCCGAAGACGAGGCTGTAGGGCGCCACATCCGCCGCGACCACGGAGCCCATGCCCACCATGCAGAACTCGCCGAGCTTGAGCCCGGGACCGATGGTGGCGTTGGCGCCCACGGTCACGCCTTTGCCCAGTTGGGTGAGCAAGGTCTCTTCCGTGGGATCCGAGGTTTCGAGGCCGGTCAGGTCCTCGTTGCCGGCGCGCGGGAAACGGTCGTTGGTGAAGACGACATGCGCGGACAGCATGCAGAAGTCGCCCACCTCCACGCCCGCGCAGACGTAGACGGACGCGTTGATCTTCACGAAGTCGCCGATGACCACGTCGTAAGCCACGTAGCTCTTCTCGCCCACGATGCAGTCATGGCCGATGCGCGCGCCGCGGCGGATATGCACGTTGTCCCAGACCTTGGCGCCCGCCCCGAGCGAGACGCCCTCTTCCACCAAGGCGGTGGGGTGGATGAAGGCGGGCTTGGGAACGCTCATGCGTTCACCAGGGGTTGGACGACGATGCCTCCCAGGAGGGAGCCGATGGGCAGCCACTTGTTGCGCGCGGCAGAATCGTAGGCGGTCTCGATGGCCTCCACCGATGCCAGCGCGTCCTGCGGGGTGATGAGGGGCATTTCGGTGCCGCGGATGGAGCCGACGAAATTCCGGAGCTGGCGGGTGAAGGCGTCCACCTTGTTATAGCCCTTGCCGAAGCTGACCCACTTGGAGCTGCCGTCCTGCTTGTACTTGGAGACGGACCAGCCGATGAGCAAGGTGCCTTCCGATCCGAACAGGGCGATATAGGTGTCCGATTCCTTGTTGATGCTCCAGCTCAAGTCAACCATGCCCATCACGCCGGAATGCGTGCGGAATTGGATCCGGACCGTATCCTCCACGTCCAGGTTCTGGGCCGCGATGCCGTTCTGCACCTGGATCTCCTTGACGGGTCCCAGCAGGTAACGGGCGATGTCCACGGAATGGCAGCCGTTGTCGATGAGGACTCCTCCGCCGGAAACCTCCTTCTTGGCGTTCCAGCGATCCTGCATCGGGACCTTGCTGCAGAAGGTATTCTCGTACATGATGACATTGCCCAGGATGCCGGATTGGAGGATGGCCTTGGCCTTGATCACGTCCTCCGCATAACGGAACTTGGAAGCCATCATGAGCTGGAGGTCTTTGGATTCCGCGAGCTTGATCAATTCGCGGGCTTCCCTGGAGGCTAGTGTCAGCGGCTTCTCGCAGAGCACGTGCTTGCCATTGTCGAGGAAGTACTTGGCCATCTGGAAATGCAGGTTGGGCGGCGCGCAGATGATGACGGCATCGGCCAGCTTGAGCACATCGGGATCGCGGTAATCGAGCACGGCCTTGCAATGGTAACGTTCCGCGGTGGCGGCGCCCACCTCGGCGCGGGTCTCCACCACTATCGCCAGCTTGGACTCCTCCACGTTATGGAAGGCTTCCAGATGGCTCTGGGCGATGCGTCCGCAACCGATCAGGGCGAAGCGCATGGGTCCTTTTTTCTCTCCCGCCGTCTTATCCGTCGATGCCGTCATGTCCCGTCTCCTTTGCTTTTCCTGCCGCCGCTTTGCTTTTCCTGACACCGGCCCCTCGGCCGATTCCCGTTTTGTTCCACTCATCAATCAATTTATTCCACCGGCCAAGTCAAGGGCGCAACCTGGAATCAGATCTCAGGCCGTGAGCTTGCGCGCCGTCTCGCGGATGACGCCGCCGATATACTCCACGTGCTTGGGCTCGTACTTCTCGTTCCAAGGCAATACCACCACGCCCGCCAGCGCTTCCATGGTGCCCGGAGTCTCGAGGGCGTCATAGACGATGGCCGGTTCGCCCTTGCGATGTTCGCCTTCGTACGGGAACTTGCTCTTGCCGAAGGTGACCCGATCGCGGAGCACCTGGCATTCGAAGGCCGGCTTCTGGATATAGCGGGGCGCGCAGAACACGCCCGCCTCCTTGAGGCCCGCGCCGAACTTGTCCGCGCCGCCGTGAATGATCTTGGAATCGATGCGCAGCGGGTATTTCCAGAAGACATGATCGCCGCCGCGCGTGACGGTGGGGGCGTGGACGCCGGGAATGCCGGCGATGCGCTCGGTGAGATCGGCGGCCATGCGCTTGCGCTGATCGACCATATGCGGGAGCTTGGCCAGCTGGGCCAGGGCCACGGCGCCCACGAGTTCGGTCATGCGGTAGTTGAGGGCCAGGAAATAATGATCGGGGGCGGGATCGCCATAGCCCCAGGCCTTGTCGATGAAGAGCTTCATGCGGCGTCCGAGCGCGGCGTCCTGGGTCACCACCATGCCGCCTTCGCCCGTGGTCATATGCTTGCCCTGCTGGAGGCTGAAGCAGCCGATGTCGCCGAAGGTGCCCACGGGCTTGCCCTTGAAGTTGCAGAGGTAGGCCTGGGCGCAGTCCTCGATGACCTTGATGCCCTTGGGCTTGCACAGCGCCATGATGGCTTCCATATCGCAGGGATTGCCGAATAAATGCGTGACGATCACGGCCTTGGTGCGGCGCGTGATCTTCTTGGCGATGGTCGCGGCGGTCACGTTGTAGGTGAGCGGATCCACGTCGGCGAAGACGGGGATGGCCGCCTGGTAGAGGATGGGGGTGATGGCGCCCATGTCCGTGATCGGCGTGCTGATGATCTCGTCGCCCGGCTCCGGATCGACGGCGGCCACGGCGGTATGGATGGCCGCGGTGCCGGAGGTGGTGGTCTTGCAGAAAGGCATGCCCATCAAGGCGGCGAAGCGTTTCTCGAATTCCAGGACCGCCGTGCCCTTGGTGCAATTGAGGACGCCGGAGTCGATGACTTTCTTGAGCTCGTCCATCTCCTCCTTGCCGAAGGAACGGCCGGTGGCATTCGCGTCGGAAGGCAATTCCATCTTATTTCCCTGGGTCATACGTGGTTCCTTTGCTGCGGTGTTAAAAGTTAAGCAGGCATGGCGCGTCGGGCCATTTTCGGATCGGCCAAAGCGGCGGCGGCATGCTGTCCCATGTTCACGAGGGTGAAATGGCGGCCGAGATATACGATGAGCTGATCGAACAGGGCCACCTTGGTGGCCGTGCTCATGTCCATGCCCGGGAAGAAGTCCAGGCCCTTGACCTTGTCCTTGCCGAGAAAATCCAAGGGATGCAGGAGCAGGGAAGGTTGGACGCCGGTGAGCAGGCAGAGACGGACCGCGATCTTCAGATAGGTCCAGCATAGCAGCTTGGAGTAGCGCGCGAGAAAGAGCAGGTAGCTGAGATGCATTGGGGCGCGGAAGATGGGCATGGTGGTGACGGGGATTTCCAGAAGGCGGCCGCCCTTCGCGTCCATCTCCCAGACATAGGGATGCAAGGGTTGCAGGCCGTCGGAGAATTTCCCGAACAGGTTCTTACGCTGTTCCTTCTCCTCCGCGGACAGGCCCTTGGAGTTCCAGAAATAATAGGCCCGGGCCAGCGCGCCAATGAAGGTGGGAAAGGTGGAGGCGTCGTAATCATAGCCGCGGCGCTGTAGAACCCTCAGGGTCTCCGAGCTCATGCTGAATCCCGGTCCCCGGAAACCGCGGGGCTTTTTGCCCGTGGCCCTTTCGATATGCTCCTCCGCGTTCGCGATCTCGGCGTCGATTTCCGCGGGCGGATAGGTATGCAGCCAGGGCTCGTGGCGGAAGGAGTGGTTGCCGATCTCATGTCCCGCATCCGCGAGCGACCGCAGGGCGGCATGGTTCTTCTGCAGGGCCGCGTCCTGGCCCACCACGAAGAAGGTGATCTTGAGGCCGTGGCTGGCCAGCCGCGCCAGGACGATTTCGCTGAGCTCGTCCAGGTAGGAGGGAAATTGATCCCAGCCGGCATCGCCATGGGTTTTCTGGTAGGACCACTTGTTGTCGAGATCCAGGGAGACGCTGAGCAGCGGTTTCATAGGTTCGCCTCCATGGTGGTTGCCTTGATCGTTGATGTCTTCATCGCGGGAGCATCGGCCTTCACTTCCATAATCTCGGTAATGGCAGAGGGATCCGCCTGGCCGGAGTTGGGCCGGACCGCGACGCTCGTGACGCTCGTGACAATCGCGCCTTCGCGCTTGGAGAGCTTCTCCCAATTGAGACGCGCCAGGAATTTCAGATGGCCGAGGATGGTCCGGAAGATCTTCATCTTGGATTCGCCGAACAGCCGCGACTCCAAGGTGGCGGGGCATTCCCGGAGCACGCCGCCGCGCAGCTTGAGCCGGATGAGCATCTCGGCCACGCCCAGGAAACCGCGGTATTCCAGTTGCACGGGCGCCATGGCGCTTTGCCGGTAGACGCGGCAGCAGCTCGTGAAGGTATGGATGCGCTGCTTGAGCACCAGGCTGTACATGCGGCAGAGCGTCTTGGAGAGGAAGAGCCTCCAGGGCGGCACGTTGAAGACCTTGCCCTGCGGATGGTACGGCGAGGCCGTCACCATGTCGGCTTCGGCCAGCATGGGAATCATGGTCTCGAGCACGTCCGGATCGTAGGAGCAGTCGCAATCGATGGAGCAGACGGTATCCGTGGTCGCGGCGCGGATGCCGGTCATGATGGCGGCCGCCACGCCCTGGTTCTCACCGTGCCGGATGATGCGGCAGTCCTCGACGCCTTGGAAGGTATCGGTCAGTTTGGCCCAGGTCCCATCCGAGCTGCCGTCGTCCACGAGGATGAGGTGGATGCGATAGGACATCTCCAGGCGCCGGCGGAACTCGAGGATGGTGCGCATGAGATAGCCCACGGTCAGCTCTTCGTTATAGAGGGGGATGACCATGGTTATCTGCGGCAGGGCGGCGCGACGCGCGGGATCCAGGACCGGCGTGAGATCGATGGGCATGGCCACGGGCTTGCGGGGCTCGCTGATCGGCACGTTGAGGTAGGTGCTGATGGGTTGGAACTTGTAGGTCTGCAAGTATTCTTCGATGACCCAGGCCGTCTTCGCCAGGTTACGGTAGTGGCGGATGCGGCTGAGGCGCGGCAGCGAACTCAGGAACGGCTGGTCCTTGTCGATTTCCCAGGGCATGAAGTAGAAGACCAGCGGGCTTTCCCGGTTCTCGTCCCATTTCCTGACCGCGCGCTTGAGAAGCGGATGGGGCAACTGGCGGATATAGTTGCCGCCCGAAATGGTCACCCGCACGCCCATCATCTGGGCCGTGGAAATGGGGAACTCCCAGATGGAGAGGTTGCCCACGGAGGAATGCCGATGACGGTGGAGCTCGTATCGCCGCGGATCCTGCCGGTACCGCCTGAGGATGGGATTGACGCTGGAGTCGTAGAGGTAGCCTTCCTCCGCCAGAAGATCGAGGATCCAAAGATCCTTGGGCGCGAGCCAATTGCGAGCGTCCCGGAAACCGACGATGCGATTGGATCCGGCCGCCTCCAGCGCCTCCTTGGACCGCCGCAAGTCCATGCGCAGCTCCTCGGGGTGGATGTTCTGCAGGGTCTTGGGCCAATATCCACTACTGGCGATCTCATGGCCCTGCGCGACAATCTTGCGGATGATCTGGGGCTGCCGCTCCGCGATCCAACCGAAGACGAAGAAGGTCGCCTTGGTATCGTACTTGGCCAGGAGATCCAGAACCTTGTCGATGTTCTCTTCCAGCCGGGATTCGAATCGTCCCCAATGCTTGCGCAGCACGGAGCCTTCAAAGGTGCCGACATGGAAATAGTCTTCCACGGAAATCGTAAGGATGTGTGTTTTTGCTGTCATATTAGGCCAATCGGTCCCGAATCGCAATACCAATCCGGATCGCTTCGCGGGAGTTGCTTGAGACGGCTGGCTCGTGAAAATAAAGACGCATATTCCGATTCAATCCCCAATTGTGCAGCTTCTTCCGAGGTTTTGACCCTGGCGTCCTCGTTTTGGTTACACCCTCATGCAAAGGCAATTCACCCGTAAAACACGCGCCTTTTTCCTTGCCTCGGAGATAATGAGCAGCCCGATGCCGTACTGCGTCGTATATACCCGGGAGGTGCGTGTTCCCATGGAGAATATTCCGTGAATCTCAGGGTGTGCAAATGGGAACATAAATTTTGTGCGGGTTCAACCGCAATGAGAAAGGAAGATCATATGATGGATGTGAATAAGCCCGCGATCGCCTTTGTATTCGCGCTTCTGACGACTTCGGCATTTCCGTTCACGTTGCCGGTGGGACCGGGCAAGACCTATGCCAGGCCCAGTCTCGCGGCCGCGGCGGCCAAGGACGGCGATACCGTGGAAATAGCCACCGGACTTTACGAAGGCGATGCCTGCGTTTGGAGAGCGAATAACCTCACTCTGCGCGCGCCCGGCCCGTACGCCCATCTGGAGGCGAAGGGCGCGGTCGCGCAGGGCAAGGCCATCTGGGTCATCACGGGCGCCAATACCGTGGTTGAGAATATCGAGTTCTCGGGAGCGGCCGCGCCGGACCAGAACGGCGCGGGCATCCGGCAGGAGGGCGCCAACCTGATCGTGCGTCATTGCTACTTCCACGACAATGAGGACGGCATCCTGACGGGCGCCGACAGTAATAGCGACATTACCATCGAGCATTCGGAATTCGCGCGCAACGGATTCGGGGACGGCTACACCCACAACATGTACATCGGCCAGGTGAAGAGTTTCACCCTCAGGTATTGCTATACCCATCATGCCAAGGTGGGCCACAATATCAAATCCCGCGCCCTCAAGAATTACATCCTCTGCAACCGATCCTTGGACGGCCTGGACGGGACCGCGAGCTATGAACTGGATTTTCCCAACGGCGGGCCCACGGTCGTTGCCGGCAACGTATTCCAGCAAGGCCCGGCGACCCAGAATCCCACCATCCTGACCTATGGCGAAGAGGGCCTTTCCAATCCCGGCAGCTCGATCCAGATCATCAACAATACCTTCGTGAACGACAAGAACGGCTCCGGCGACAGGTTCATCAACCTGGCCGCGGGCACCACGGCAGCGCGGGTGATGAACAACCTCTTCGTCGGCAACGGCATTCCCGTCAGCGGCGCGACCGCGGACACCTCCAACAACCTGGCCACGCAAACGCCCGGCTTCTACAACCGCGCGGCCTTCGACTACCGGCTCACCGCCGCCTCCCCGGCCATCGACAAGGGGAAGGACCCGGGACTGCTGGACGGCCTGGGCCTTCTGCCCGCGCTGGAGTTCCTGCCTCCGGATGTTACCGAACCACGCGTGTTACGGGGGCCGCCGGACATCGGAGCCTATGAATACGATCCTGCAGCCGGCCTGGGGCATACTCACGGGTTCCTGCCGCGCCCGGGCCCTCAGGGCGGAGGCGCGCAAGGAGGAGGCCCGCAAGGCGTAAGTTCGCAAAGCGGGGGCGTTCAATCAGGCCGGCTGGCGGGGTCGAGAATGCTGTTCCTGGTTCCCGAGCCAATCGACGGGTTGGGAAGAGCGGCGGTCTTTTAGGGCGGGGCGGCCTAAAGGTCGATGCGTAGGCTGCGGGTCTAAGCCCCCAGGTAGGTTTCCAAACTGGCGACGATGCGGCGGCCGGCATGGCCATCCCATCCATGGGGGATGCCGCCCTTTTTCCATTTGCCCGCCAGGACCCTTTCCACCGCATCCAGGATGCGCGCGGGATCCGTGCCGACCACCTCGTTGGTTCCCGTCACCGCCGTGACCGGGCGCTCCGTATTCTCGCGCAAGGTGATGCAAGGGATGCCCAGCACCGTGGTCTCTTCCTGAAGGCCTCCGGAATCGGTCAGCACCATGCGGGCATGCATGCTCAGGCATAGGGTCTGATGGTAATCGGTGGGTTCCCGGACGATCAGGTTGTGGAGGGATGTGAATTTTTCCATCAGCCCGAATTGCTCGATCATCTTGAGCGTGCGGGGATGGGACGGGAAGACGATGCGGATCTTCTCCTGGATTTTCGCGAGGGCGGAAAGCAGGCCCCCCAAGACCGCGGGGTCGTCGACATTGGAAGGCCGGTGCAAGGTGAGCAAGGCGTATTCGCCCGGGCTCACGCCCAGATCGGCGAGGATGGGATTCCCGGCGGCCGTTTCCTTATTCGACAGCAAGGTGTCGATCATGACATTGCCCGCGAAATGGATGCGCTGGGGATCAGTCCCGGCGCGGCGCAGGTTCACCTCCCCGTCCGGATCGGTGATGAAGAAAAGATCGCAGATGGAATCGGTCACCATGCGGTTGATTTCTTCCGGCATGCGCATGTCGAAGGAGCGAAGCCCCGCTTCCACGTGGGCTACGGGGATGCAAAGCTTTTTGGCCGCGATGGTGCAGGCCATGGTGGAGTTGACGTCGCCGACCACGACGACGATATCCGGTTTTTCCAGGCCGCAGATCTTCTCGAACTCGATCATGACGCGGGCGGTCTGCTCGGCATGGGAACCGGAGCCTACCCCGAGATCGATATCGGGCGCGGGGATGCGGAGCAGATCGAAAAAGGATTTGGACATCTTCTCATCATAATGCTGGCCGGTATGCACCAGGTAGGGCTTGAGCCTGCCGGATTCCCGGATGGCCTGCATGATGGGCGCGATTTTCATGAAGTTGGGGCGGGCCCCGCAGACGAGCATGACTTTTTTCATTCGGGATCCGGTCACTTCTGATTATTGAGATTGAGATAGATGATATAGGCGGACATGGCGGAGGTCAGGACGGCCGCGACCTGGGCGGTCAAGGTGATGGTCTCGCGGAACCAATACCAGAAGCCCTCCTCCACGCGCGGGACGGGGATGATGATGATGTCGCCGGATTTGATGCCGGCTTGGGCAAGGGTGATGCCTTTGGCATAGGCATTGAGGACGTGGATCTCCACCGGCTGTTCGCCTCGGAGGACATGCAGCTTGTCGAGGTTGCGTTCGCCGGCGATGCCGCCCGCCATATAGACGGCCTCCCAGACCGTGGCATGTGGACTCACGTAATATTGGCCGGCCTTCACCCAATAGCCGAGCCAGGTGATCCGGATGGCCGGCACCACCTTGATATGCGTGTCCCGGAGGTAGTTCGACAGCTTGGATCCGAGATAGGCTTCCACCTCGTCGCGGCTGCGGCCGCCGACCACGATTTTTCCGATGACGGGCAATTCGACGTAACCGGAAGAGTCGATGGGGTAGCCGCCGTTGAGGAAGGCCACGGTATCCAGGACCACGTCGATGGTCAGGGCCTCTCCGGCCACGAAGCGTTCACCATGCCCGGCGGCCGCGGTATCCTGGGCCCGGGGATGCCCGGTTACGGTCAGGAAGAGGGCGAGAAATAGGGAGAAGGCGGTTGAGCGCAAAGCGCCTCCTTGCGGCATTAGTGGATTGCCAAAGGTATTTAAATCGCCCAACCGTTACAATGCGGAGCGCCATCGGCGCCATGCGGAATGGGCGGCCGCCCCCGGCGTCCGAGCCCTTTCCTAAACCGCCCGAGATAAGGTAATTTATCGGGCTTTGCTAACCCGAGGAACCGTGCCAATTCAAATCTGGACTCCCGATGCGCCGATGTCCCCCACCGATGTGCGGGATTGGGATGCGTACGTGCAAGGCCATGTTGGCGGCACGGTATTCCATTCGGCGGCCTGGCTGGAGATCCTCCAGGCCAGCTATCGCCGCCCCTACTCGCATATCTGCGTCAAGGAGGACGGGAGGATCCGCGGCCTGGTCAGCCTCTACCGCGTGCGCGGGCTCAGCGGCCGGAAGAGCCTCTACTCCCTGCCCTTCACGGCCTACGGCGGAATCCTGTCCGATGGGCCCCAGGTCTCGCGCCTCCTGCATGACGAATGTCTGGCCATCGCCAAACGCGAGAACGCGGGGATGATCCACCTCCGCAATACCGTCCCCTCCGGACTCGATCTCCCCACGGCGGATCTCAATGTGCAGTTCACCAAGGCCCTGCCGCAGACCGAGGAAGCCTGCCTCGAGTCCATCCCGCGCAAGTCCCGCGCCACCGTGCGCAAGTCCATGCTCAACCATGGCCTCAGTTATGAGGTGAGCGGCGATTGGAAGCTCCTCTGGCACCTCTCCGCGGTCAACCTCAAGAAGCTGGGCACGCCCGCCTTCCCCAGGGAATTCTACCGCGCCATCATGGAACGCATGGGCGACAAGGCCGATATCCTCTTCGTCAAGTACCAGGGCAAACCCATCTGCGGCGTCATGACCTTCTACTTCAAGGACGTCTGCAACCCCTATTTCTCCGGGGCGCTGGGCGAGTACAACTTCACGGGCGCCAACAACTACATGTATTATGCGCTCATGTGCCACGGGCTCAAACGCGGCTGCAAGGAATTCGACTTCGGCAAAAGCCGGCGCGGCAGCGGATCCTTCGACTTCAAGAAGAACATGGGTTTCGAACCGCGCACGCTTCCTTTCCAATACATCTTCAATACGCGCAAGGATCTCCCGAACTTCAACCCCTCCAATCCCAAGCTCGCACTGTTCCTTAGGGCCTGGTCCAGCCAGCCGCTCTGGACCTCCAAGATCCTCGGCCCCCTGCTCAACCGCTTCCTGCCCTGAGTTCCCGCATGCGCCTCCTCTATATCGCCCACCGGATCCCGTATCCGCCCAACAAGGGCGATAAGATCCGATCCTATAACGAGCTGCTCTTCCTCTCGAAGCATTTCGAGATCGATCTCGTCTGCTTCCTGGACAACCCCAAGGACCAGCGCTACCTGCCCAAGCTGCAGGCCATCTGCCGCAGCGTCTCCGCCTTCAAGCGCGGCCCCCTGTTCAAGCTGGCGCGCCTGGGACTGGGCTTCCTGCGGCGGCAGCCCCTGAGCGCCGCCCTCTACGATCACGACGGCATGCGCCGGAAGATCGGCAAGCTCCTGGCCGATCACGATTACGGGCGCATCTTCATCTTCTCCGGGCAGATGTGCCATTACGTCCCGGAGGCGCTCCTGCCCCGCACGGTCATCGATTTCTGCGATGTCGACTCTCACAAATGGGACAATTACGCGGACCGCCTGCCCTTCTACCTGGGCTGGTTCTACCGGCTGGAGGCGCGCCGGCTATTCGCCTTCGAGGCCTTCGCCGCCAAGGCGGCGCTCGCGGCCATCTTCATCACCCCCGCGGAGCTGCAACTGTTCCGCGACTTGGGCGGAGAAGGCCGCTTGACGACCTTGGGTAACGGCGTGGATACGGGGTTCTTCGCGCCCCGCCGTGAGGACCCGGTGGAAGGGCGCATCCTTTTCACGGGCGCCATGGACTATTTCCCCAACGAAGAGGGCGTCTGCTGGTTCGCGCGCGAGGTGTTCCCGGCCTTGCGCAAAAGCTTCCCCGCCGCGCATTTCGTCATCGCCGGCAGCAACCCCACCCTCAAGGTCAAAGCCCTGGCCCGTATCGACGGCGTTACCGTCACCGGCTTCGTCGAGGACATGCGCCTGGAGCAGGCCAAGGCCCATGTGGTGGTGGTCCCCCTGCGCATCGCCCGCGGCATGCAGAACAAGGTCCTGGAAGCCATGGCCTGCGGCAAGGCCGTGGTGGTGGGCCGCAAGGCCCTGGGCGGGATCCATGCCGTGGAAGGCCGGGACTTCATGGTCGCGGACGAAGCGGACGAATTCCGACTGTGCCTGGAAAAGCTGCTCGGAGACAAGGGCCTGGTCGAATCGATGGGCGCGTCGGCGCGGCAGTACATCCTCGCCAACCTCTCGTGGGAGAGCAATCTCGCGGGCGGGCTTTTGCCGCTGCTATCCGTTGCCGCTTCTATCCGCGGATAAACCCACCGGATAGGCTTTCCAGGAAATCCCTTACCGCTCCGCCGCCAGGATCTCCCCCACCGCGGTCATGGACACGATGAGGGCCGCGCCGATGGCGAAGGAATAGACCGGACCATGAAAACTGGTCGCGAAGGGCAGATACAAGATCGACGAGGAATCCTCGCCCGCCCTCCTCCCGCTGAACCGTAACGCCAAGGTATCCTCCCGGCCCCACTTCGGATGGTAATCCTTGCACAGGAACCGCAGGTTCACCCGATCCTCGCGCTCGCTGGCAGCGGCCGTGAAGACGGTATCGAGCCGATCGTACGGGACGTCCCCGGGGCCCCCTTCCTCCGCGGCCCGGCCGCCTTCGATCCGGCAAGGCGCGGGCGCTGACGCTGACGAAAAGGCGGAAGCGGAATCCAGGGGATTGCGGAATGGACGTATCTCCGCCGTTACCCTGGCTGATTGGAAGCGGTAGGGGTTGAGGAACAAGGACAGCCGGAACCCGTAGATATCGCCGGTGTGGAAGGCCACGGTCTTGTTGTTGTAGAGGAAGGCGGGATCGTCCAGGTAGACGTAATCCTTGCGCACCACGATGCGATCGCCGCAGAGCATCCAAGGCGAGTCCGCGCACTTCCGCTGCAGGGACGCGCAGGAGGCGAACAGGAGGCAAAGCATGCAGAGCGCGCCCGGTAAGGTCAAGCCGCGGAGCCCGGAGCCGGTGATGCGAAACGAGCGCCGTCTCATGACTTGTTCAGCCCTTTCACGAACCGCTCCAGGGATTTGAAGAAGGCCGAGCGCCCTTCGAAATCCCAATAGACCTTGACGCCGTAGGTGGGCCCGAAATCGGTGCCGCCCAGCATATCGTTGAAGGTCTCGAAATAGAGGCGGTCGATGTCCAAGGTCAGGGACCAGAACAATTCCGAAATCGCCCGGCCCCGATCGTCCTGGAAGAATCCGGAATGGTAGGTGAAGTTATTGCCGATGACGACGGGATAGAGCTTCTCGCCAATCGTGGTCTCGAAGCCGCCCTGCACCATGTAATAGCCGGGTTCGATCTTATGGAAGATGGGCGCGCCCAGGCGATCCACCAACGGATTCTGCAGCATGCCGCCGATGCGCGCCATGCCGTCCACGCGCACGCCGAACCATTCGGTATGGATAAGGGTTGGGAATTGCGCCAGGCCCATCTGCACATAGCCTTCCCAGGCAACGGAGCTCAAGGAGGCGCCCACGCCGGAAAAGAAATGGGAAGCCGAGAACCGGAGCCGGTCCTGGAGCTCCATGTCGGTGAAGCGGTAAAGCACCTCGCCGTTGAAGGAATAGTCCACGCAATGCGGGCCCATGTCGCCGGCATCGCAGCGCACGGCCCCGCGCGGGACCGGATCGATTTCCCGGTAGGCCTTGTGGATGATCTCGTTCTGGTAATACTCCGTGACCGCATCGTTGTTGAGCCCCAGGGACAGGCTGTAGCGGTACATCATATTCGCGAGCTCCGTGGCCTCGGAGTTGATATGGTTGGAATAGGCCAAGGTGAAGAAGTTGAAGCCCACGGTTTCCGGGTACGGGCCCGGCTTGGTGCGCGCACTGTCCTGCACGGGAACCGAAGCGCTTGGATCGCCGTCCGTGGTGACGCCATAGCGGCGGCCATGGGAGTCGAATTCGGTGAAGGAGAGCAAGGTCACGCCCGCTTGGTACCCGCGATGGAATTCCGGATAGGACAGCGCGCCCCAGGCCGAGCTCAGCGACAGACTGGTCTGGGCGCAGGCGCTCCCGCCCAGGCCCGCCAGCAAGGCGACGGCGCATGTCCATCCCGCCCGCATTCAACCAGCCTGCAAGGCATATCGGGAGGCGATTTCCTCGCCGATGGCCAGGGAAGCCGTGGCCGCGGGGGAGGGCGCGTTGAGGACATGCAGGCTGCGCTTGCCCTCGGTGAAGAAGAAGTCGTCGACCAGAGAACCATCCGGCTTGAGCGCCTGGGCCCGCACGCCGGATCCCGCCGCGAGGAGTCCGGTCCCGGTGATCTCCGGCACCAGCCGCTGCAATGCTTTCACGAAGGCGGGCTTGGAGAAGGATCGGTGGAACTCGCCCAAGCCCATGCGCCAGTGGCGCGCGGCCAGCTTCCGGAACCCGGGATTGGCAATCACCTCGAAAAGATCCTTGAGATCGAGATCGGATTTCCGATAGCCTTCGCGCTTGAAGGCCAAGACCGCATTGGGCCCGCACTCCACTCCGCCGCCCACCATGCGCGTGAAATGCACGCCCAGGAAGGGGAAGGCCGGATCCGGGACCGGATAGATGAGATTTTTGACCAGGCCCTGGGCCGCCGGGGCCAGCTCGTAGTATTCGCCGCGGAAGGGCACGATGGCCACGCCGGGATCGAGCCCGTCCAGCCGCGCGACCCGATCGGAGAGGAGCCCGCCGCAATTGATGAAGAAGCCGGTCTCGAATTCCTCCGCGCCGGCCCTGACCACTTTACTGGCCGTGCCGGCCCCGCCGGCCCCCCCCGCCTTGGCCGCAGGCAGATCCCGCAAGGCCTCGACCTTGGCTCCCAGCCGGATCTCGCCGCCCAGCTTGCGAATGAGCTCCGCCAGTTTTTCCGATACCGCCACATAGTCCACGATGCCGGTCTCGGGAACGCGCAAGGCGCGCAGGCCCGTGGCATGCGGCTCGTATCGGGCGATCTCCTCGGCGGGAACCACCGTAACACCCACGAGACCGTTGGCCTCCGCCTTCCCGCGCAGGGTCTCGAGCATGGGCAGCTCGTCCTTGGAGGTGGCCACGATAAGCTTGCCGCAAAGCTCGTAGGGCAATTGGTTGTCCCGGCAGAAAGCGACCAACTCGGTATATCCGCGGCGGCAGAGCCTGGCCTTGTAGCTGCCGGGCTTGTAATAGATGCCGGAATGGATGACGCCGCTATTGTGCCCGGTCTGATGGCGGGCCACGCCGCCTTCCTTCTCCAGCACCAGCACCTTGCGGTCCGGGAAACGCTGCAACAGCCTCCAGGCCGTGGCGAGTCCCACGATGCCGCCGCCCGTGATCAGGATATCCGTCTTCATTTAAAAGTTCCTCCTGGCTTTAAGCCCAATTCTGCACCTCTAGGCCTTTGACCCTGGCGAACTCCTTCACATTATGGGTCACCACGGGAATCCCGAGCGCCAAGGCCTGGGCCGCAATCAGCAGGTCCATGGACCCGATGGGCTTGCCCGCCTTTTCCAGATACGCCCTGATTTTGCCATAGTGGTAGGCGGCGTCGCCGTCGAATGGAACGATTTCCAAGGAGACCAAAAACTCCTCCAAAGCGGCTTGATTGCGTTTGTTCTCCTGGCTCTTTTCCACCCCATAACAGAGTTCCGCCAAGGTAACCGAGGAGATACCCACGTCGCCGGGCACGAAAGCCTTGAAATGCCGGAGGACCTTTTCCGGCTTCTTCTTGATGATGTAAATGCAGATATTCGTGTCCAGGAGGCACTTCATAGTTCGACGCGCTTCTGCGGCTTAGGCTGGTTGCGCTCGGAAAGGAAATCACCGGAGAAATGGTCCAGGCTTGCGAAAAGGCTTTCCCAGGGATTGTCCTTGGGAATCAGGATCACGACATTCAGGGTCTTCTTGACGAATACCTCGGATCCCTGGAATCGGAATTCCTTGGGAAGTCGTACCGCCTGGCTCTGACCGTTTTGGAAAAGTTTGGCTGTTTGCATGGTCACTCCTAGTATATATCTATAAGTATATACCTAAAAGCCTGCCCGGACAACCCTTAAGGGGCCGGGAATCCCGTGGAACGCCTCAAATGACCCCATAAACAAAGGCCGGAATCTCCGCCTTCACACCTGCGTGTCCTCGTCCTGGCGCATATAGATGGTGAAGGCCGACCAGCCACGGGTCAGCACCAGGCTTCCGATCAGGCAGCCGAGCATGCCCCCGAAGACATCGGTGATATCGGAATAACGTCCCGCCACCCAGCCTTGGGCGATCTCAACCACCAGGGCCATGGCGCCGGACAGAAACAGCGCCAGCCAGGGCGCGAGCCTGGAACGCGGGAAGAAATAACCCAGCAGGAAACCCAGCGGGAAGAACACCATGCCGCTGATCATGAAATTGCCCAGGGCCGCGGCCGTAGTATTCTCGTATTGCGGCAGGAACAGGACCCAGTTGAAATGCGTGCGTCCCGAATGGAAGACGAAGGGATGCAGCCCGCGCACCAAGGCGGAAAGGAAAACCCCCAAGGTCCCGGCTATGCTCCAGAGCCAGGGCTTCTCGCGGAAGCCCGGGAACAGGAAGGCGAGCCCGCCCCCGACCGCGCCGATCCAGGCGACGATGACATCCTGCACCTCCGGTCCCCGCGAAACGATGATGGCCTGGGACGCTTCCAAGACCATGCCCATCAGACCCAGCAACATCACTCCGGACAGCGCGGGCTTGGGCCAACCGACCTCCTTGAACACGCGGCAGCAGAACAGGCTGGCGAGCAGGAACTGGATGCAGGCGACCATGTCGTCATCGGGACGGGTGAAGCGGAACGGATGATGCAGCAGCGGTTTGAGATGGCCCCAAATGCTTCCCACTTCCAGGGAGAAATCGAACGGCACCCAGCAGCCCGCCACCACCACGATGAGGAAGACCATGGCCGGGAACGCGGACGGCGCGTCCAGGAAGCGGCGTGCGAAGGGATGCGACTTGAAGCCGAGCACGGATCGCTTGAGCAGGATGCCGGATACGAGTCCCACGGCGGTCCCGATCGTATTGAAGAGGACATCGGCCAGGGCCGGGAAACGCGTGGGCGCATAGATCTGCAGGAACTCGACGAAGGCGCTGAGCATGGCTCCAAGCAGGACGACGGCCAACTTCCGGAGCCGCGAACTCTTATAGATGAGAGAGAAGTATCCCAGGAATCCGAACGGGATGAAGAGCAGGATATTCTGGACCATGTCCGGGACCGAACTGAGGGGATGCCAGCTGATCCTCTGCGCCATGATGTGGAAGGGCGTGCGCGCGTGCCCGAACGAGAAGGGGAAGGTGGTGCCGTAGAGGACGAAGAGCGAGAACATCGCCCAGAGCAAGCGGGCCGTACTTTTCCGGGTACGATGATGCGGCCGCGATGGCGGCCCACTGGGATTGGGGATCCCGCTCAGGCCGAGATGCTGCCGCGCAGCATCGGACCCAGGGAATTGGCGAGGCGCAGAGGCATCCTCGCCCATACGTTCCGGGTCCAACCTAATTTTCCCGCCGAGATATGCGTGGCTTGCTCAAGGAAACGGCCCTTCTCATCGAATTGATACCGGTATAAAGGTAATTCTTGCGCGAGCCATTGTTTCTTGAACTTGTAGGTCCCTTCGTCCCGTGTGCTCCGTCCGAAATCGACCCGGCGGCAGCCTTGCAGGATGGCATAGCGGATGCTTTCCCAATACAGGGCGTTGTTGGGGCAGTGGACGCGCTCATCCTTGAGGGTCGAAGCCCAGGGAATGGCCACGGTGTCCTTCCAGAGGATCCGGAACAGGCCGCCGATGCATTTTCCATCGCGATGGGCCGTGCCGATTTGGGCGCCGGGAAAATGCCGGAGCACGGATTCGAAAAAGACGCGCGCATGCGTGGGCGATCCCAAATCGCGCATGTTCACGCAGAAGACGGAATAGAAATCGTCGAGCCGATCCTCCCGCCCCCACTTTACGGTGACGCCGGACTTCTCCGCCTTGCGCACCTGGTTGCGAACCTTCGCGTCCAGGCTTTTCCAATAGGTTTCGACCGCGGCCTCGCGACTCTCCTTTTCCACGGGATCGACGAATTCCGGCTGCAGGGATTCCGGATCCAATCCTCCGCTTTCCCAATCCATGTCCCGGCTTTCCTCCAGGCCTGAATTGATGGGCATCCAATCGCCTTCCTCCTTGAGCGGCAGGATCATGGCGACCTTCTCATCCTTGGGACGGGGCAGTCCGCAGAGCGGTTCCAGGCTGCGCATCTCCAGGTTGGCCCGACGGTTTTGCGCCTCCGCCAGAAGCTTGTCGCGGAGCAATTCCTCCGTTTCCTTATCCTCGGCCAGGATGCCCCCGTAATCGAGATAGGGCAGGCAGACCAGGTTCCGCCCGAATCCCGCCGAAGCCAGGAAGCAGGCGGGAGCCATGCCGCATACGGCTCCGGAGGCATCGGTGCGCACCCAGACCTGGACGTCCTTGCCATAGCCTTCCCGGATGACGTCGATCCAGGCCGGATCGTGGCAGTAATTCGCGGCGTCATTTCGCTCGAGAAATTCTTTGCAAGCCCAGGCCAAGCCTGGATCCAGGGGACGAATCATGTCGAAACTCCTTACAGGTTTTTTCGGGCGGAGCGTTTCGCCCTCAGGATCAATAACGATTAGGAAAAGGTCCAAAGCAAACGCCGACTGCGCGGGGAAGGGATCGAAAAAAATTCCCGGGAATAGCGCTTTCAATAGCTCCGGCAGAATATTAAAGCGCGGTGGCTAAAAGGGAATCGCGGCTTCAGTGAATCGCCCTTCGAAGAATCGCGGCTTCAGATCATCAGGAGGGCGGCGGCTTCCGAAACGTAGAGGACGACGATGGCCATCATGGTCCGGTCCTTCAGGATATCGGCGACGGTATTCTCGCCGTATCCCTTCTCCATCACCAGGTACAGGTAACGGAACAATCCGAACATGGCCACGGGCAAGGTATAAATGAGGTTGGTGGTATGATGGAACTGGACCGTCTGGATATTGGTGGTATACAGGCCGTAGGTGATGAGGGTAGCGGACAAGGTAACCCCCAGGAGAAGCCGCAGGAACTCGGGCGAGTAGCTGCGGAGCACCAGGCGCTTCTCCTCCAGGGAACGGTGCTTGTCCATGCGCTCGGCATAGCGCTTCGAGAATCCCAGGAACAGGCTGAGCGCCATGGTACAAAGCAGGAACCATTGCGAAGGCGGCACGCCGATGCCCCAGGTGCCGGCCAACAGGCGGATGATGAAGCCGAAGGCGATGCAGAAAACATCGACGAGTACAACGTGCTTGAGCAGCCGGGAATAAAGCACGTTGACGGCCATATAGGCGACCAGGGCGGCGGAGAGCTTGGGACCCGTCCATAGGCTGATACCCAGGGCGCCGGCGGCCAAGGCGGCGGCGAAGGCATGCGCGGAGGCCCGGGAGAGATCGCCCGAGGCCAAGGGACGCAACCTTTTCACCGGATGGGTCCGGTCCTCCTCGAGATCGAAGGCGTCGTTGACGCAATAGACGGCGCTGGCCGCCAAGCAGAAGGCCGCGAAGGCGGACAGCGCCAGGAGCAGGAGGCCCGGATCGCGCCAGTCCTCGGCGAAGAATACCCCTGCAAGGACAAAGACGCTCTTGATCCAATGCGACGGCCGCGCCATTCGCCATAGGCTGAGTAACATGCCCGCGTCCGTAACTTCCACGGGACCGACGCCGGCGGGCTTCACAGCTTGAGCCTCTTGAATACGGGGCCGGGCAGGGCCTTGATGATGGCCATGATATAGCGCCAGAAGAACGGCGTATAGAGGATCTCGCGGCGCTTGCGGATGGCGGCGGTGATTTCCCCGGCCACGCGTTCCGGCGTCGCCATGAGCGGGCTTCGCATATCGCCCACCATGCGCGTCCGGACGAAGCCGGGCTTGATGGTCTGCACCAGGATGCCGGTGCCGGCCAGGCGATGGCGAAGGCCGGCGAGATAGGCCGTGAGCCCCGCCTTCGCGGCCGCATAGGCGAGCACCTTGCCGCGCCCGCGATCGCCCGCCACCGAGGAGACGCAACTGATGAAGCCCGCGCCCCGGCCCCTTTCTTCGCCGGGGACCTTGCCCCTGGCCTTGCTCATCTGCGCCCGGCGTTTCGCCGCCTGGGCCTGGAAGTGTTCGGCGAAGAGCCCCAGGATCATGGCCTGGCCCGTGAGGTTGGTGTCCATGGTCAGCCGCGTCTTGGCCGGATCGCGATCGCATTCCTCCTGGGGAATGAGGATGCCGGCCGCGAAGAAAATTCCGTGCAAGGCATGCGCCGAGGCCAGTTCCCGGAAACGCGCCGCATGGCCCGCGAAGTCAAGCACGTCCCAGACCAGGCACGGGGCCGCCCTTCCGTAGGTCTTTTCCAATTCGCGCGCGAAGTCCAGCAGGGCCGCCTGCGATCGGCCGATGAGGATCAGATCATGCCCCTGCGCCATCAGGCTTTTCGCCACCGCCTTGGCGATGCCGGAGGTCGCGCCGAAGAGGACGATTTTTCCCGGGCCGGTTTTTTCCGGGCCGGCTAAGCTTTCCATAACTGCAGCCTCTCCGCCAAGCGGGAATCGCTCCGGGCATCGGGATTGTACTTGCGCACCGCGGCCATCCAGGCCGCATGCTCCGGATACATGGCGCGATAGGCCTCGGCCGACAGGCGCGCATCCTTGGTGAGATAGACCCGGCCCGCGAAGCGCAAGACCAGGGCGTCCAGGCGATCCAGTAACCGCAAGGTTTCCCGGCCGCGGAAGGGGATGTCGAGAGCGAGCGTATAGCCGCGCCGGCAGAAGGGCAGCATCACCCGGTCATCGCCGCAGCGCTTGAGCACGGAGAGGAAGGCCCCCAGACCGTTGTCGCTCAGGAAGCGCAGGCAGGCGGCGACGCCTTCCTCGCCACGGGGATCGGGGATGACGCATTGGTACTGGAAGAATCCGTCCCGGCCATAGAGGAGATTCCAATCGCCGATGCCGTCGAGGGGATAGAAGAATCCCGCGAAGCCCTCCCGCATGGGTCGTCCATGGTTGCGACGCGCGAGCCCGTAGAAGACGCGGTTGAACGCCGACAACAGCGGGCGGTTCAATAGGATGCCGGGCATGGCGAAGGGAACGCGGAGCCGGCTTTTTCCGCTGGCGCGCGGGCCCCGGACTTCCGAAGCCGCCGCGGGCGCTTCCTGTCCTTCCGAAGCCGCCGCGGGCGCATGGTTGCCGAGCATGAGGATGCCGCGCCCCAGGGAGGCGCCGCGAGCCAAGGTGTCCAGCCAGGCCACGGAGTATTCATAGGCCGCATCGTGCTTTGTGAAGAGCGCGAACAGGCTTTCCAGATCGGGCGCGCGCAGTCGCAGGACATCGACCTCGCCGTTGGCGATAGGCTTGAGGCGCAGCTTGGCGCGCGTGATGAGACCCGTGAGGCCGTACCCGCCAAGGGTGGCGCGAAAAAGTTCCGGCATTTTTTCCGGCGAGCAGACCATGGTCCCCACGGGCGTGGCGACTTCCAGCTCCAGAACGAAATGCTCTATGGAACCGCAGCGGTGGTGGTTCTTGCCGTGGACATTGCTGGCCAGGGCCCCGCCCAGGCTCACATGCATGGTCCCGGGAGTCACCGGCAGGAAATAGCCGCGCGGAACGCCGACCGCGAGGATGGCGTCCAAGGTCACGCCGGCTTCGGCATCGATCACGCCCGTCGCGGGGTTGAAGGAAATCAGGCGATCGAGGCGCGCCGTGTCCACGGAACGGTGCCCGGCCGCAGGCAAGGACGCATCGCCATAACTCCGGCCCCGTCCGCGCGCGAGGTAGGGTTCCGCCAACAGGACGGGCAATCGGCCCGCATCTTCCGGGATCTCCACCTCGGCTTCCATGACCGAATGCCGGCCCCAACCCGAGAGGAGAGTTTTCATGGAGCTATTATAGCGACTTTTTCATCCCATTCACACTCGCCCTGGAACCGGCAATCTTTTATATATTTTTTGCTTTAATAAATCGGAGCGGCGGACGCTCCCAAACCTCAGGAGATTCTCATGGCATGGGCTCTATTCAATTTTGACGGGCTGCTTTTCCTCTTGCGTTGGGGCCATTTCATCTTCGGCATCGCTTGGATCGGCATGCTCTGGTACTTCAACTTCGTCCAGGGCCCCTTTTTCGCCAAGGCCGATGCCGCCACCAAGACCGAGGCCACCAAGGGCCTGGTCCCGCGCGCGCTCTGGTATTTCCGGTACGGCGCCATGGGCACCTTTCTCACCGGCTGGCTGATGATCGGCCTCCGCATCCACCAGGTGGGCATGTCCATCATGAGCACCAGCTGGGGCGCCACCATCACCACCGGCGCCATCATGGGCTCGGTCATGTGGTTCAATGTCTGGTTCATCATCTGGCCCCGCCAGAAGAAGGTCATCGCCTCCGCCAATGGTGAAAAGGTCGAGAACCTGCCCGCCCTGGCCCGCCGCGCCTTCCTGGCGTCGCGCACCAATACCTTGCTGTCCGTCCCCCTCCTGTTCTTCATGGGAGCCGCCAGCCATCTCGCCATCGCCGTCGATCCGGCCAAGGTCTCCATCTGGCTCGGTTTCGTGGTCGCCATCGTTGCGCTCATCGAAATCAACTGCCTCGTCGCCGACAAGGGCCCGACCACCAAGCCCATCGAGACCGTCAAAGGCGTCATCCATATGGGCCTTTTCTTCGCGGTCGTCTTCTACGTGGTGGCGGAAATCATCCTGTAACGGAGGCTCCCTTGCGCCTGATGTCCAATCCCGGATCCGCCGCCCGG
>DAINDC010000001.1:38811-43392 GCA_036732085.1 Fibrobacterota bacterium
CCCTCACTGCCCTCACCGCCTGCGCCTTGCAACTCTGGACGGCCTGCGGCAAGAAGGCTCCCCCTGACGATCCGAAGGTCGTGCGGGGACAGGTCCTGTTCTTCGCGAATTGCATCTCCTGCCATAACGGGAATCCCGCCTTCGACGGGACCTTGGGTCCGGCCATCAAGGGCTCGGCCCTGGAACTGGTCCAGGCGCGCGTGCTGCGCGGGGAGTACCCTCCCGGTTACACCCCCAAACGCACGACCAGGATCATGCAGAAGCTGCCGCTCACGGAAGCGAATGTCGATGACATCCACGCTTTCTTGAATGCACAGTAGGCGCGCGGCGCCATAAGCCCCAAAAGGGCGTAGCGCCGTAAAGGTCCGCATCCCGGTCTCTCCTCCAGCGTCTCGCCTCTATCGGGGCGCAGCCCATCCCAGCTTGCGGCCCAAGGCATTTACGGTTTTCTCGTCCCGCCGCGCCGATAGCGCAAATCCATCGGTTCGCCGGCCCAGGATGCCGCACGCAGCTCGCTCCGTTTGCGCCGACTTAAGAAGCCCGAGGCCCGACGGAGAAACTCCCAGATCCACCGGCCTGCCGAGGAAGGAAGCCAGGATCAATTCCCGTGTTTCGATCCTATTGTCGCAGTCATTGAGGGGCACTGATATTTGCTTCTTCCACCAGTACATCCCCACATTGTCCACATTCCAACCCTCGAATTGATCCGCATAACCCGCCTTAGGCGCATTCGCAAAGACGGAATAGCCGGCCTTCGCCCCTTGTACGGGCTTGACCTGGGCGGCCAAGGTGGAATGGGCATAAAAGAAGATGTCTCCCGTGCCGTCACCCTCAACCGCAACGAGTCCTGATAACTTTCGTCAACCGCGCCGTCTGAATATCGCCGGACCTCGCTCGCGCCGCGATACCGCCATTCATTGCCCACCCTTAACGGAGCAAAATCCGCATGGGCGTTCCCGCTTCCCAAACCAATCACGGCCATCACGGCAACCCAACCCGACATCATGATACGCATCATCATTCCATCTCCGTTCTCATTGACCGCCTTTCCCGGGATAAAAGATCGACCGAATGGATCAACCTCCAGGAAAGCAATTTCGATGCCGGTGGGGAAGCCGCTTCGCCGTTCGAGCGGTGCCGCGATTCCGGCTGCATAAGAAAGCATTCAGGCGAGGATCGAATTCGGTCGCTTCGCAATCGGCGGTCAGGAGTTGCGCGGCCGCTCGCGAAATGATCATTGCTGCCGCCCCTGCTACCCTTTATCTTAGACTGGAACCCCATACGTCAATTCCCCCTGACCGGAGCAATATCATGGCATATATTCTACCAGCCTTACCCTATGCAACCGACGCCCTGGAACCCTTCTACGACAAGACCACTTTGGAAATCCACCACGGCAAGCACCATGCGGCCTATGTCGAAAAACTGAACAAGGCCCTGAGCGGAAACGCCGATTTGGCCGACCGAACCATCGAGGAAATACTTTCGGATGTGGATGCCATCCCGCAGACCATCCGCCATGCGGTGATCAACAATGGCGGCGGCCATGCGAACCACAGCCTCTTCTGGCAGGTGATGGGACCCAAGAAGGGCGGAGAGCCCAAGGGCGCCATCAGCGACGCCATCCGCATGCACTTCGACGACTTCCCCTCGTTCAAGAAACAATTCAACGAAACCGCCCAGGATCTCTTCGGCAGCGGCTGGACCTTCCTCGTCCAGGACTCCGACGGACGCCTGAAAATCAAGAACCTGCCCAATCAGGACAGTCCTATCAGCCAGGGCGAAAAACCGCTCCTGCTCCTCGACCTCTGGGAACACGCCTACTACCTCAAATGGCAGAACCGGAAGCCCGAGTGGATCGAGAATTTCTGGAGCCTGGTGGATTGGGACAAGGTCGAAGCCCTGTATCTGGAAGAGCCCGCGTGGATGGCCGCGCTGACAGGCAGTTGACGGCCGGCGGACGATAGACCGTGACGACGGACGCTTCGGCAAGTGCCGGTCCGGCACTTGCCGGGGCATCCATTACAACGGTGCCGCGTCGCCTTTTTTCGAAAGCTTCCACAGCAGCAATCGATCCAACATGCGATTGCTCAGGAACCGCCGCGCAATCCGGAACTTCTTGGACTCGCCGCCTACCGCCACGCGCACCGGCGCCCGATGATCCTCGAGCGTCGCCAGCAACACCTCCGCCACGGCCCGCCCGTCCGGAATGGACGGGTCCTTATCGCGCGAGAAATCCAGGAAAGGCTTGAGCCGCGGCGCATAGGGACTGCCCGGCTTGATCACCGGCCGCAGCCGATCATGGAATCCGCTCCGCACCCAACCCGGCTCGAACACATGCACGCGAATCCCGTAGGGATGCACCTCGTACCGTAACGCCAAGGTAAACCCGGTCAGGGCCGACTTGCTCGCGCAATACTGCGCCTTGAACGGGAACTGCAGATCATGCACGATGGATCCCAGGTTCAGAATCGCGCCTCGCCCCCGCGCCCGCATCCCCGGCAAGACCTTCTTGACCAAGGCCACCGCCGAGAAATAATTGACCTCGAAAAGTTTCCGGCTGTCCGCCAGATCCGTATCCTCCACCGCGCCGAGCTCGCCCATGCCCGCATTGTTGATGAGTACGTCCACGCCGCCCAGGATCCCCAGCGCGCTTGCGAAGCCCTTCTCCACCGAATCCGGATCGGTCAAGTCCATCTCGACCAAATCGAACGGGAGCTTCCCGCCCCGCTCCTTCTCCAGCCGCGCCCGCACCTCGTCCGGATGACGTGCCGTCCCCACCACCTTGTACCCGCGCCCCGCGAACAGATAAGCCGCCGCCAATCCGATCCCGGAACTTGCGCCCGTCAACAATACCCGGCCAGGATGATTTTCAGTGTCGCTTGTCATGAATGCCTCGGCCTAAAAGTACTTCATTTTCCCTGCGCCTCATCGCTTCAAACTTCGCGGAAGGCTTAAATTAGCTTATTAAAGAATGGGTATTAATATGGGTAAATCTATGGTATATTATCAATATGTCCTTTGAATGGGACGAAGCCAAGGATCGGATAAACCAAGAAAAGCATGGCGTTTCTTTTTCCCGCGCCCAATCTGTTTTCGGAGACCCGAAGAGACTCATCACCTTCGATAAACTCCACAGCTCCGCGGATGAAAAACGATATTTTTGCTTCGGTATGGTTTTGCTTCGGTATGGTAGAGGGTCGGATCTTGACCGTGCGTTTTACTTATCGAGTTGGAAATATCCGGATTATAGGCGCCGGCTTCTGGCGCGAAGGAAAGGTGAAGTATGAAAAGAAAAGAAAAATACGCTAAAGCCCCAAAGGAGATCGCCGAAGCCATTTCCGCATCGGTTCCAATTGAGGACTTCCTACCCCGCCCCGACAAGCTTGTCTTCAAAGAGGAAGCCGTAAAAGTCACCCTTTCATTGGGAAAGGATAGCGTCACATTTTTCAAGAAAATGGCCAAGGAAAACCACGTGCCCTATCAAAACATGATCAAGCGCGTGGTCGACCTCTACGCCAAGCACTATATGCAAAGCGGCGCCTGATCCGGAGGATCGCATTCATTCTAGTCCATAGCCGCATCCGGTACCTTGAGTAGCAGTTCCGGCCGGGAAATTTCCCGGGTGTTCGCGCCACCTTGGAATTACCTTCCCTCCATGCCGATGTCCAGGTTCAAGCTCCTTCCCTTCGCCATCCTCTGCTCCGGGCTCTTGAACGCTCATGCCCTGAATCCGATCCATGATGCCACCGTCCAATTCGTCCCGGCCTTCCTCGACGATACCGAACGCGACGCCCTGATGACCGGGGAAAGTTACACCCAGCGCTCCACCGAAAAGCTCCGCGCCCCCATCACCTACCTGCACGCATTCAATTCCGATTTCCAGATGGGCGTCGGCCTGCAGACGCGGTGGTACAAGGAGCCGAACAATTTCCGCGAGGTCTTGCTGGGCGCCCGTTACCGGTTGTCGCAGGCTTGGGCCTTCCAGGCCGATGCGCTGGGAGGCGTGGCCAATTATGCCGGCGACGGGCTGGCCCTGACCGGCATGTACTTGAGCGAACCCTATGCATCCCTGCATATTCTCGGAACCGCGCGGGCCGGGTTTTTCGATGCGTTGGTTTGGCATCCGGATTTCATGGTGGTTTCCGGGAGCGTGACACCGGAGGTAATCCTCAACGATTATTTCCGCTTCGACCTCGAAGTCTTCACCGCGATGCAGACTCCCGGCCTCTCCGATTACTTTGGCCTCGATCTTCTTCCGAGCCTCGTCTACCGTTACAATCGGACGCTTTACTTCGAAGCCGGAGGCGCCTTCGGGATGGTGGGACCGAACAAATCCTCCCCCAGATTCCAATTGGCCCAGAAGATGATGCTATGAACATCCCCATCGGGGCCATGCTCCTGGCAGCCGCCGTCCTATCGGGTTGCGACCTCAACCGCACCGCCGGCGAGGATTTCACCGAAGCGGTCCGACCCGGCATTCCCGACAATGGCGACGGAACCGGCCTCCCCAAATACGAAAAGGAACGCGCCGCCTGCGTCGATCGCATCAACGCTTTCCGCGCCACCGAAGGCCTCCCG
>DAINDC010000001.1:43402-43946 GCA_036732085.1 Fibrobacterota bacterium
CCCGCCCCTGCAACGCTGGACCGGATCGGAAGACTGCGCCGACCTCGAAGCCCAAAGCGACGCCGAAACCGGCAAGGCTCACGGCGCCTTCGGGACCTGCAAGGAATGGGCCCAGGACGAATGCCCCGGCTTGGGTAGCTTGCAAGGCACCCTAGACGGATGCCTGCAAAGCATGTGGGACGAACGCCTGAATCCCGGCGGCGAGCAAGGCCATTACCAGCACATGTCCAACAAGAACTACACCCAGGTCGCCTGCGGCTTCTACACAACCCCCACCGGAAAAGTCTGGGCCCTGCAGAACTTCAAATAGGCGCCCCCACCACCAGCCCAATCTTTCCTCCAGGGCCGTAGCAAATTACGGCAAAGAAACCTCCCAGTGAGTCCCTTCCTCCCCGGGGCCGTCGCGCCAAACGGCCCCCAATCAACCCAGCGCAATCTGTCTTATCCGTTTTTCTTCAAAGGGTTTCACGCAGTCAAGACCCCGGTCCTGGGGTCGCCCTGGGCAGAGGGGCTTTGGGGAGCTCCACAAACCTCATCTACAAAG
>DAINDC010000002.1:0-6222 GCA_036732085.1 Fibrobacterota bacterium
GAACCAAGCGCATCGAGGAATGTTTTTCTCCCCATTTCTTCGAGACCAACTTCTGGGCTATGTGGCGGACCACCTTCGCTTTCCAGATTTGGCATAGCGCGATCGAATTGAAGCGCTACATTTTGCGGTTCTCGCAAGAGCTCCCGCGCATCCATACCTTGGGCGGCGTACGGCGGACCAAGCTGAATCAATATGATTCCATGATCCGTCCCCTTGAGAAATGGCTTAGGGATCAGGGGGTGGTTTTCGAATTCGGAACCAAGGTGACCGACGCGGACTTCATCCACGAGGCCGATGGCCGCCGGGTCGAGAAGCTCCACTGCCTGCGCGAGGGGAAGCCCTCCGCATATTCCGTCGGGCCGGAAGACCTTGTGTTCTTTACCATCGGTTCGATGACGGCCGACTCCCGCAAGGGCGATGATACGCATGCGCCCGCCTTGGTCCGCGACAAGGTTGACGGCGCCTGGACGCTTTGGGAAAGCATGGCGGGCAAGACACCGGGCCTGGGCCGGCCGAATGCGTTCAACGGCAATGTGGACGAGAGCAAATGGGAGTCCTTCACCCTGACCATGCGGAGCCCGCTCTTGCTGGAGCGCATCACGGCCTATACGGGCGATCAGCCGGGCACCGGCGGCTTGATGACCTTCAAGGACTCCAAATGGCTGATGTCCATAGTGGTGCCGCATCCCCCGCATTTCTCCGGGCAGCCGGAAGGTGTCTTCACCCTTTGGGGATATGGCTTGTTCATCGACACCAAAGGCGACCATATCGACAAGACCATGTCCCAGGCGAGCGGTCAGGAAATCCTCACCGAGCTGATGCACCATCTCGGGTTCGCGGATATCCTCGAAGACGTGCGTAAAACCACCACCGTGATTCCGGTGATGATGCCTTATATCACCAGCGAATTCCAACGGCGAGCGGTTGCGGACCGACCTCCGGTGATTCCCGCGGGTTCCAGGAACTTCGCCTTGATAGGCCAGTATGTGGAAATACCGGAGGACGTGGTCTTCACGGTGGAGTATTCGGTCCGGGGCGCCATGCATGGGGTTTACGGCCTGCTGGGATTGAAAAACGAAATCCCGCCCATCTACCATGGCATTACCGATCCCAAGGTGGCCATCGCAAGTCTGAAGGCGTTTTTGGGATAAACGGGCAGGCTGGCAGCCCATTGACCTAAAGATGACCTAAAAATCTTGGGCTTTACCCTGCCGGCCTTGCCGATTTTCGCTTCCAGCCCCTAAAATCCTGAGGAGCCAATGTCTCGTCCCTAAAAGTAAAGGACCGAGGACCGGGCAGTTCAAACCGGATAGGATGGATGGGTTGTCCCTATGCTGGACAAGGTCTGGACAAAAATCAATACGCAGCGGCCGAAGGGGAAAAAGCTGCTCAAGACCCTGGGAATAATTTCCGGGATCATTTGGTTGGCTGCCTTCAGCGCCGTTTTTGTTCTCAAGGATAAGAAGCTCCCCAAGAGCATCGCCGACGCCGCAGGCGCCAAGACCGACACCTTGAACATCCATGGCCTGAAATCCGAACCGGTCGAAGCTCAGAATTCCGAAGCCGCCGATCCCGTAGCACCCCCATCCAACCAAGCGGGACAGGGCCACAAAGCTGTTCTGACCGAAGACCTGCCCACGCGTGAAGAATGGGAAGCGCTCAAGCAGGTCGCGACCTTGCACGCCGAAGCCGGTGATTTGGAAAAGGCGGTCCTGCCGATGCGGCGGGTCCTGGTCATGCCCACGCGCGATGCGGATCTCCTGACTCTGGCGACCACCATATTCCTGGGTACGGCCCATTACTACGAAGCCTTGCAAACGGCCGATCAGGCTTTGGCCCTCAGGCCCACCGATATGAGTCTGCAAGGTCAAGCGATTGAAGCCATGTATCGAATGGGCCAAGTGGACAAGGCCTTCCGAAAAGCCCGTTTGGTTTTACTAACCCATCCCACCCACTTGGGCCTGCTGGTCCAGACGGCCACCATGGAAGTGGAAATGGGTCCCGGCTTCGCGGACTATGGCAAATCCCTGCAAGCGGCTTTGAAGCTCAAACCCGATTACCAGCCCGCTCTTTACCTGTCGGGACGGAAGGCGCAACTGGAGGGCAACTACCGGGATGCGGAGCACGCCTTCCGCAAGGTCTTGAAACGGGATCCGAAAAGCGCCAAGGCCCATGGACAATTGGGAATGGCCCTATACCACCTGGGCAAGGAACCGGAGGCCCTGAAGGAATACGAAACCGAACTCGCCCTGAACCCGGATGATTACAATACCTGGTTCAATGTCGGGGAGCTGCAATTGGATCAGGCCAGTCGCGAATTCATGCCGGCCCCGATCCAGGTCTGCCGCGCACGAGCCATGGAATGCTTTCTCAAGGCCCTGGAACTGAACCCCCAGCATGCCCAGGCGCAGTATCGCGTAGGAGTACTGTTAAACGGCAATGGTCAGTTCAAGGAGGCCATCAGGCACCTGGAAGCGGCCCTCAGGCTCGATTCCAAGCATGTCCCCACCTTGGTCCAGCTTGCCTTGGCTTATGAGAATCTGAAGCAGTTGGAAAGGGCCAAGGAATACCTGACCAAGGCCTATGAGCTGGACCCCTTGAACAAGGTCGTGCTTTTCAAACTCAGACAATGGTCCTGATTGGTCCTAATCACCAGGCTCCCGAATAGTCCCGGTTCCGTCCCCAAAATAAATTTTTCCCGGAAAAATCTTTTCGCGATCTTGCTTGGGTATCCCATAAAGTGTTATTATACCTACTGTTACGGTTAGTCCAGGAGAGCTATGGGGAACGTCACCAAAAAAGACATTGTGGATGAAATCGCCGCCCGGACCGGTCTTACCCAGGTCGATACCAAGATCATCGTGGAATGTTTTTTGGATGCCATCGCCAAGTCCTTGGTCCAGGGTAAGAACATTGAAATCCGCGGCTTCGGCCGGTTCAAGGTGAAGGAAAAGAAGGCCCGCACGGCCCGCAATCCCCGCACCGGCGAAATGGTCCATATCGATGCCGGCCTCAAGCCCATCTTCGAGGCCAGCAAGGAATTGAAGACCATCCTCAACCAGGATGAAACCGCCGATCCGCAAGCATCCGAAAAGAATTCCTGAGCAACCGAACTTCCTAGCCGTCCACCTTTGCCAGTATTGCCAGTAGTTTGCACGATGCCCGCCGCAGGGGCTATTTGAAGGATGCCCCGCACGGGCGCTATGGCTGCCCCGGGGAGGCCGAAATTCCAGGCTCCGGGACTCTTACTAAATTTCCCATATGACGACTAACGTACCGGTAATCCAGAACCGTAGCGCACGGCATCATTACCATGTGATGGACACCTATGAGGTGGGCATCATGCTCAAGGGCACGGAAATAAAATCCGTCCGCACCGGCAAGCTCGAACTAGCCGAAGCCTTCGTCGTGGTGCGCAAGGGCGAGCTCTGGCTCGTGAACGCCTATATCCATGAATACGCCCAAGGCAATATCTACAACCACTTGCCCCGCCGCGAACGCAAGCTGCTCGCCCACCGGGTGGAGATCACCAAGATCGAGGATGCGACGGCCTTGAAGGGCCTCACCATCATCCCCCTCAAGGCTTACTTCAAGGGCAGCGTGCTCAAGGTGGAAATCGCCGTCTGCAAGGGCAAGGAAGCCCGCGACAAGCGCCAGGACAAAGCCAAGCAGGAAAGCAAGCGCGATATCGACCGGGCCATCCGGGACGCCAACCGCGGCGCATAAATTATGGTTGCATCCTCTTCGAAGAATTATTCAAAGACGAAGAATTTTTCGAATATTTTTTTCCTGACTTGCTTCCTGGCCGTATCAATCGCGGTATCCGCCCATGCATCGCTTGTCCTCAAGGCCGTCAATGCCGGCCAAGGGCCGGTGAATGCCGGCCAAGGGCCGGTGAATGCGGCTCCGGGCCGTTGGGCCGGAGGTACCTTTCCGGATACCTCCTTCGAGGGCGTCCGCTACGTCTCCTCGCAACTCCTGGAAAGCCTGTTCGGCCGCGAAGGCGCCTGGGTGCCGGATCGCCAGAAGTACGTCATCCCGGATTCCTCGGGCAAGAAATGGTTCTTCACCTTGGACAACCCCTATATGAATATCGGGGATGAAGTCTTCAACCTCAGCTTCCCCGTCCGCCGTGGATCCGAGTTCCTGTATCTCCCCCTGCCGTCCTTGCTCCGCATCCTTTCCCTGCGCGGCCTGCAAGTGGAAATCGTCGAGCCCGTACAGACGACGCCGGCGGAACCGGAAAAGGCTTCCGCGCATGCGACCGCGCCTTCGCCAGCTCTTTCGGCCGCGATTTCCGGCGGGGCCAATATCCTGGACGTGGCCGCGGAGGAGCGCGACAACGGGACTCTGGTGACCGTGCATACTTCTGGAAAACTGGAATGGGAAAGTTTCTGGGTGCCGCCCCATTTCATCCTCAAGCTTCAGGGCGGCCAAGTGGCCCCGCAGTATCCGCTCAAGGCACCGGGCAAGGGACTGGTCAAGAATATCCTCACCGTCCAGGAGAAGGATGTCGCCCAGGTGACTTTGCATATTCCCAAGCCCATCGATACGGTGGAAGTTTCCTATGCCGCGGAAACCTCGGCCTTCCAGATCCTGGTCCGAAAGAAATCGGATAGGAAAAGCGCCCAGGCCGGCAAGGACGGAGCGAAGGGCTCGGGCGGATCCGAACGCGGCTCGGCCAAACCTCCGGGAACCATCATCATCGATCCGGGCCATGGCGGCAAGGACCAGGGCGCCCAGGTCAGCGGCGTGAACGAGGCCCAGGTGACCTTGGCGGTGGCAAAGGAATTGAAGGTCTGCCTCACCAAGATGGGCTACAAGGCCCTGATGACGCGCGAGACCGATGACTTCGTCAGCCTGCAAGACCGGCCCAAGTTCGCTTCCAGTCAGGGCGGAGACCTGTTCATCAGCCTGCATTGCAACTCCATCGCGGGCTCGTCCCAGCATAAGAAATCGGTCACTGGTTTTACGGCCTATATTCTGCGCGAAGGCGAAAGCGAAGAAGACAAGGCCTTGGCCCGCCGCGAAAACGAGGCGGTCTCGGAAGAGAGCGGCAAGAACAACAAGTCCGAAATCTCGCCCGTGGAATGGATTCTGCTCGAGCATCAGCTCAACCTGTACAGCAAGGAAAGCGAAACCTTCGTGGACAAAATCGTGAAGGAGTTCGATGGCTATGCCATCAGCAAGTACGCGACCGGGGCCGGCCAGGCCGGCTTCTACGTGCTGGTAGGCGCCTATATGCCCGCCGTGCTTTTCGAGATGGGCTTTCTCACCCATGACGAAGATCGACGCATCCTCGCCTCTGAAAAAGGCCAGAAGCAGGTGGCTGACAGATTGGCAAAGGCCATCCAGAAATATCGACAGAGCCTCACCGCCAAAGCGATCGCCGGCGAGGGCAAAAAAGCGAACGCCAAATGAAGGCTTCGTGCTATCTTTTCCCTTCTAGCCAACGGGAGTTCCACTATGTCCGGTCATTCCAAATGGGCAACCACCAAACGTAAGAAAGCCAAGATCGACGGCGCCCGCGCCAAGGTCTTCAATCGTCTCCTTCGCGAAATAACCGTGGCGGCCCGCATGGGCGGCTCCGACCAGGACGGCAATCCGCGCCTGCGCTCGGCCGTGCTCAAGGCCAAGGCCTCCAATATGCCCGCGAAGAACATCGAGACCGCCATCGCCAAAGGCGCGGGTGAACTCGAAGGCGTCCTGTATTCGGAAATAACCTATGAGGGCTATGGACCCGCCGGAACCGCCATCATGATCGACACCATGACCGATAATAAGGTGCGCACCGTGGCGGAAATCCGCAGCATCTTCGTCAAGGCCGGCGGCAATATGGGCGCGGAGGGATCGGTGGCCTGGATGTTCAAGTCCAAGGGCATCATCACCTTGGCCAAGGACGTCATCGGCGAGGACGCGCTCTTCGAAATCGTCACCGAAGCCGGCGCTGAGGATCTCGATTCCTCCGGCACGGATTATGAAATCAAGGTGGACCCGCACCATTACCATGCCCTGCTGGAGGCCTTGCAGGCCAAGAAGCTGACGCCTCTCACCTCTGAAATCGTGAAGGTGGCCGACAATATGGTCAAGGTCACGGGCGAGGATGTCGCCAAGGTCGTGCATTTGCTCGAAACCTTGGATGATCAGGACGATGTCCAGAACGTGCATACCAATGCCGAGTTCGATCAGACGGAGCTGGATAATCTTTGAGCCACAGGCGAA
>DAINDC010000002.1:6232-24702 GCA_036732085.1 Fibrobacterota bacterium
CATCCGCGTCCTCGAATATGGCGTGATCCGCTGCAAGCCTACGGAAGCCTTGCCCCTGCGGCTAGAGAAGATCCACCGCGAACTGCGGGTCCTGATGAATATCTATCATCCCTCCCACCTCGCCCTGGAAACCATCTTCTTCGCCAAGTTTCCCAGGGCCGCCCTGATCCTGGGACATGCCCGCGGAGCCATCATGGTGGCGGCCCAGGGCATGGGCATCCCCATCGCCGAATACGCACCCCGCCTGGTCAAGCAAGCCACCACCGGCAAGGGCAGCGCCTCCAAGGAACAAGTGGCGACCTTGATCCAAAGCCATCTGGGACTCAAGCAGCCCCCCACTCCGGCCGATGCTGCCGATGCGCTAGCCATCGCCTTCTGCCATTTGATCCAGTCGAAACATCTGGCCTGATTCCCTCCGGGTTACCTCACGCTTCGGATTGCGCGGTTGTGGATCAAACCCTGCATCTTACTGTTCAAATGGGCCCTCAAACCTTTCCGCTCTTGCTAACTTTTCCTGCATACCATGATTGAATTCCTTCGCGGCCGCCTGGCCCAAAGCCATCCGGCCCGCCTGGTCATAGACGTAGGCGGAGTAGGCTTCGGCGTCGATGTCTCCTTGAAAACCGCCGAGACCTTCACCAAGGTCGGCGAACCCATCGAGATCATCACCTACTTGCATGTGAAAGAGGAAAGCCTCGAGCTCTACGGTTTCCAGAGCCCGGTGGAGAAGATGATTTTCCTGAAACTGCTCGGCGTCTCCGGCATCGGCCCACGCCTGGCCTTGCGCATCCTCTCCGCCGTACAGCCGCACCAGTTGGCGCAGATGATCGTCAGCGGCGATATCCGGGCCCTGACCGCCCTCAAAGGCATCGGCAAGAAAACCGCCGAAGTCATGGTCGCCTCTCTGCGGACTTCCCTGGGCAAGCTGGATCTCCGCGGCCCCGAAGGCGGCCAACCCTCCGTCGACACCGGCAACGAATCGGCGCGCGATGCCATCATGGCCCTCATCACCTTGGGCGTCAAGGACGCGGCCGCGCAACTGGCGGTCCAGAAGGCTTTGGAGCGGCTGGGCGCGAAGGCCAATACCGGCCAACTGATAACCCAAGCTTTGCAGGAAGTGTAAATTGTACCCATGACGGATCGTATCATCGCACCAGAGCAGTTCGGCGACGATCCGGAACAGGATATTTCCCTGCGGCCCGCCACCCTTTCCGATTTCGTCGGACAGGAAAAGCTGAAGGAAAGCCTCACCGTTTTCCTCCAGGCCGCGAAGGAACGCAAGGAGCCCATCGACCATATCCTCTTCGCCGGACCGCCCGGATTGGGCAAGACCACCCTGGCCCATATCATCGCCAAGGAAATGGGCGCCAACCTCAAGATCACCTCCGGGCCCGCCTTGGACAAGCCCTCGGAGCTGGCCGGCCTACTCACCAATCTGGAAACCAACGACGTCCTCTTCATCGACGAGATCCATCGCATCAGCCGCGTCATCGAGGAATTCCTCTACCCGGCGATGGAAGATTTCAAGATCGACATCATGCTCGAATCGGGCCCTTCGGCCAAGTGCATCAACCTGCCGCTGAAACGCTTCACCTTGGTTGGCGCCACCACCCGCACCGGCATGCTCACCTCGCCCCTGCGCGACCGCTTTGGCCTCACCTATCGGCTGGAGATGTACTCGGAAGCCGAGATGCGGAAAATCCTTCTGCGCTCGGCCCGCATCTTGAAAGTAAGCCTGACGCAAGAAGGCACGAACCTCCTGTCTGCGCGCTGCCGCGGGACGCCGCGCATCGGCAACCGCGTTTTGCGCCGCTGCCGCGACGTGGCCCAGGTCAAAGGCACCGGCAATATCGACGCGAACATCGTCGAAAAAACCCTGAGCATGCTCGGCATCGATGCGCGGGGTCTGGACGAGATGGACCGCACCATTCTCAAGACCATCATCAATAAGTTCGATGGCGGACCCGTGGGCCTCTCCACCTTGGGCGCCTCAATCGGCGAAGAGATGGAAACCCTGGAAGAAGTCTACGAACCCTACCTCATCCAAAGCGGCTTCCTCAAACGCACCCAGCGCGGACGCCAGGCCACGGCCGGAGCGTATCGCCATCTCGGCTTGATTCCGCCCATACCGATTCCATCGCAAGAAGAACTTCTCTAGACTACCCTGATTTTTCCGCGTAGCCATCCCACTCTTCCTTATTCCTCTCCCGCTCTTTTTCCCTTCTCCTCCTCTTTCCCTTCTCCTCCTCTTCGGCGCGTTCCCCAGGCGCCGCTCTTCATTGAGGACCACTCCATCAGGCCCAACGTATTCGCCCGGTTTATTCTTTCTCTTCGCCTTCGAATTTTCCGTCCCCCGCGCCGCCGCTCAAGCGGCGATCGGTTGAGGCAGCCCCTGGGCCGTGGGGGCATGGGGCCAGGGGCCCTAATCCGGTGAGTTTGAAGCAGGGAGCCACGGCCAGGTTGCGGCGGGCCCAGCGAGTCTTGGACCGCGACTGCAGCAAACCGTGTAGTACGGATAGGCTTTTGCGGTCCAGCAACCTGGCCGTGGCGACCGGAAGACCCGAAGCTTCGATGAGCTTCAAGTCGAACCGGAACGCCCCCACGGCCCAGGGGCGACCTTAATCGACAAAGTGCTACTTGTTGGGCTGAGGCGTCATCCGCAAGTAAGGCTTGAGCACCTTATAACCCTTCGGGAAACGCTTCTTCAGATCTTCCGGATCCTGCAAGGCGGGCGCAATGACCACGTCTTCCCCATCCTTCCAATCCACCGGCGTCGCGACCTTATAGCCATCGGTCAACTGCAGCGAATCGATGACGCGCAGGATCTCCTGGAAATTCCGGCCCGTGGAAGCGGGATAGGTGATGATGGCGCGGATCTTCTTATTCGGATCGATGAAGAAAACGGAACGGACCGTGAACTTGTCATTGGCCAGCGGTTGGAACATCCCGTACAAGGTGGACACGGACTTGTCCTCATCGGCGATGATGGGAAAATCCACCTTGGCATTCTGAGTCTCATTGATATCGGGAATCCATTTCTTATGCGACTCCTCGCTGTCCACGGAAAGCGCCAGGACCTTGACACCGCGCTTTTCGAATTCCTTCTTGAGGTTCGCGGTCATTCCGAGTTCGGTGGTGCAGACCGGAGTGAAATCGGCGGGATGCGAAAAGAAGAGCGCCCACTTCCCATTGATATAATCGTGGAAGTGAACCTTGCCTATGCTGGAATTCTGGGTGAAGTCAGGAGCGGTAGAGCCCAATTGCAAGTCGGCCATGAAAACCTCCGGGGATTTAATCGTATGAGACTTTTAAAATACATAACAGCCAAGGGCCCACGAGAGTTATCTCCCACCGATTTCCGTTGCGAGAAAATAATCGTTCCGAATACCAATCCCTACCGATGTTATCGTAATTTCCAAAGTTCAAAAGAATTCCAACGGCTCACAGCTCAAGAATTCCCGTGGTTCAAATAACCTGCGGTTGCTACTTTTGGCAGATTCCGTAACTTCGCTGGCCCGATTACAAAAGCCGGACGACTAGGCGTCCAAAGAATGCCGAGTCAATAACTTCGCCGCGATATCCGTCAATCCGGAACAAGGAACCATTCGTTTGAGGATAAGGTCCATAAATGATCAATAAGGTCGCGCCTTCTGGAATCGCCACCGGCAACCCTCCCATTCTATCCGGGAGAGTCATGGCCCGCGCCTCTCTGAAGCCCAGGGAAATCGATTCCATGGAGGAGCTTCTCGCCCGGAATTTCTCCGGCGTGGACGGGGAAACCTTCCAACGGGATCTGGCCGAGAAGAACTGGGTGGTACTACTTGAGGATGAATGCGGGAGGTTGTGGGGGTTCTCGACCCTGCTCCTTTATACTTCCACGGTTTGCGGACGACCATTGACTATGGTCTGTTCCGGAGACACTATAGTCGATCCGTCAGCTTGGGGCTCGTCGGCGCTCGTCCGTACCTGGATCCGGGCCGTATACCATCTGCGGCAGGATTATCCGGAGGGCGAACTTTATTGGCTGCTCTTGACATCCGGTTTCCGGACCTATCGCTTCATGTCCGTATTCTGCCGGGATTTCCTCCCTCGCTTCGACCTGGGTGAATCGACCGAAGCAAGACGGATGCGCGACCTCCTGGCCCTGGAACGCTTCGGCCCGTTGTACGACAAGGACGCCGGGCTCGTGCGATTCCCCAGGCCCCAAGCTTTGCGTGAGAGCCTGGCCATTGTGCCGGAAGGCCGGCATGCCGATCCGCACGTGCGCTTTTTCCTGGAACGGAATCCCGGGCACGCCATCGGGGAGGAATTGGTCTCCCTGGCCTCCCTTGAGCGCGAAAACCTAACGCCGGCCGGCCTTCGTATGATCCGCGGATGGCCTGAGGGCATAGGGTAACTTGGAAGTGACGATCCGATGCGGATGATACGGGATTTGGAATTGAAACTGATCCAGGGGATTCATCGCGAATCGCTTCGGAGCGCCAATCGGCGATTCGGGAGGGCCCTGCACGCTTGCGAATCCGTGCAGGCCGGTCGGTTGGATGCCCTAATCAAGGCCAATGCCACCACCGCCTATGGCCGGGCCTATGGATTCCCGTCCATCTCCTCCTTGCGGGAATGGCAGGATCGCGTTCCCATCGTCGGATACGATGATTTGCAACCATGGGTCCAGCGCGCGGCCGCGGGAGAGCCAGGCGTTCTCACATCCGAACCCATCCGCATTTTTGAACGCACGGGCGGTTCCACCTCCGCGAACAAATGGGTGCCCTGCACCGCGTCCTTGTTCCGGGAGTTCGCCGCCGCCACCGGCCCATGGCTGTTCGGCCTGTATACCGCTTTTCCGGAATTGCGGGGAACCACGAGTTACTGGTCCATATCGCCCGCCACCCGCCAAGCGGAACTTACCGAGGGCGGCATTCCCGTGGGGTTCGAGGACGATACGGATTATTTCGGAGTGGCGGAACGATTCGCCTTGCGCCGGATGATGGCCGTGCCCGCCGAGGTCGCAAGGATAAAGGATATGGAGGCCTGGGCCGAGGCGACCGTTCGGCATCTTGTCGCCGCCGCCGATCTCGGTTTGATATCGGTATGGCATCCATCCTTCTTCGTTCTGCTCCTCAAACGCATCGAAGCGAACCTGGACGCTCTCCTGGACACCGTTCCGCCCCGACATGCGGCTGCCGTACGCGCCCGGCTCCGGGACGGGACCTTGGGGGAAGCCTTGTGGCCGAAGCTTGCCGTCGTTTCCTGTTGGGCCGACGGAGCCGCAGCCGCTGCGATTCCGGAGCTGGCCAAGTATCTGCCGCAGGCGCATCTGCAGCCCAAGGGACTCCTCGCCACCGAAGGCGTGATATCTTTTCCGGTGCCCTCCTTTAATAGGCGGGATGGATGCAAGAGCGTGGCGGCCGTGGGTGGGCATTTCCTGGAGTTCCTCGATTTGGAAAGCCCATCGGCCCGACCCCTCCTTGCGCATCAACTCCAACGGGAAGGCGCCTACGCCCCGCTTTTGACCACCGGCGGAGGCTTCTACCGATATCGCCTGGGCGATGCGGTGCGCTGCACCGGTTTCCTGGGTCAAGTACCGGTACTCCGATTCGAAGGGCGGATCGATCAGGTATCTGATCTTTGCGGCGAAAAATTGAACCCGCATATGGCGGCGGCGGCTTTGGCCCGGGTGGAACTTTCCAGAGGCCGGACCTTCGAATTCGCCATGCTGTCCCCGGCCACGGGGGACCCACCGTATTACCGTCTCTATGTGGAAGGGGAGGACTCGCGGGATCCGGAAAAATTGGCCGACGTTTGCCAAGTCCTCGAAGTCGCATTGGGCGAGAGCCACGGTTATCGTTACGCGCGCAACTTGGGTCAGCTGGGACCCGTCCGCGGCCTGCCCGTGGAGAACGGCGCGGAACGGTATCTGCGGGCCCGCATGGCCGCAGGGCAGCGCGCCGGCGACATCAAGCCATCCCACCTGGACGGCAGCCTGGACTGGAGCCGCATATTCGGCGATGGCAGCGAAATGCCGGTCGAGATGAAACGATGAAACGAATCGGATCGGAAGCGAAAAACCTTGGACCAACTTCCCGGACCGCGGGGAGGATGCTGGACCGATGCGGAAGACTCAAGGAAAATTGGTATGCCGCGGCGCTCTCCGCCGAATTGACGGGCAAGCGGCCCATCGGCCGCATCATCCTGGAGATGCCCCTGGTGCTATGGCGCTCCGGTGAGGGTGGCGCCGTGGCCATGGAGGACCGCTGCGCCCATCGTAACGCCCCCTTATCCCACGGCCATGTATTCGCCGGAAAAATCGGTTGCCCCTATCATGGCTGGGTCTACGATCAACAGGGACGGTGCGTCGAAGTCCCATCGGAAGGGCCCCAAGCCGGGTCACCCAATTGCGGCGTCCGTCGGTTTCCCACTCTGGAACGACACGGATTGATATGGGTGTGGATGGGCGATGCGGATCCAGTGGGAGAGCCTTTCCCCATGCCCTACCGCGACAGCCGAGCACAAGGCTGGGACACGTTTTATATGGTGACGGAATTCGCGAACGAGGTCACCCATCTGGTCGAGAATTTCATGGACGTGCCCCATACGCGTTTCGTCCATCTCGGCTGGTTCCGGAAACCGGGAAACAAGCGCATCCGCGTGGAGGTGGAGCGCACCGCCGACAGCGTGCTCGTCTCCTATCATCATCCCGAGGACCGGATCGGTTTCGCGGGCCGTATACTGAATCCCCAAGGCGCGCCTACCGTCCACACGGACAAGTTCTACATGCCGAACACCACACGGGTCGACTATACCTTCGGGCCGAAGCGCGGATTCACCATCACCAGCACCTGCAGTCCACGCGGGCCCTTCGACACCGTGGTCTATACCCTAATCAGTTACAAGCTCGGCTGGTTGAATGCCTTGGCGCCGGTCTGGCTACCTTATTATACCCGCAAGGTCATCCGGCAGGACGTGGATATCATGCGCATCCAAGGAGACAACCTGCGGCGCTTTGGCGGAGGGACCCGGTTCCATTCCACCTCGGCGGATCTCTTGCACGAATATATCGAATCCCTTCGTGACCATGCCGAAAAAGCGGATGGCTCTCCGCCGCCGGAACCGCGCACCGATGAGGTCCGATTTTGGATTTGAAGCGTTGGCGGGATCGTCCCTGGTGGATTTGGGCAGCCTATATGGCGACGATGGCGGTCATTTATTTGCTTGCGACCCATGCGCCTTGGCGCCCGCCCCTGATAATTGAACCTTTCGCCCTGGATGCCCATGTTCCCATGGTTCCAGCGGCGGCCTGGATCTACATCACCTATGCCTTCCTGTTTCCCGCCTTGATTGTCCTCGCCCAAAACCGCGACGGCTTCGGCAAGGTGTTCGCAACCGGCCTTGCCTGCGGCTTGGCCAATGCGCTGATCTACTTTTCCGTGCCTAGCCGGATTTCGATACGCCCGCCAGCCCCGGACGGTTCCTTGCTCGGCCTCATCCAAAGCCTCGACACTCCGCTCGGGGCCCTTCCCAGCGGGCATGTGGCCCTGCCCGCCAGCATCGCCGTGGCTTGTCTGCTGGCATCCCTTCGGTTGCGAGGAAAGCGACAGGAAGATTATTTCCAGGGACATGCGTCCTTTTGGAGGCGGATGGCAGCTGGATTCGCCCTTTGGACTGCACTCCTCGCCGCATCCACCTTATTCACCAAACAGCATTATGTTCCCGATGCCACATCGGGTCTGGCTTTCGGGATCCTAATGGCGGGCTTGGGAAACCTGGCGGTCCGGTCCTGGCCTCGATTCCGATCCTTGCATCCGCCTTCGGCCTATGCGCTCCTCCGCGACTGGTCAATCATCCTGGTAACGATCACCATCGGCTTGCACTGGTGGTCCATGCCCATGGCCCTCGCGGCCGTCTGTGTCATCGCTTCCAGGCAGCATGCCATCCTGGTCCTCTATCATGACGGCGTGCATGGATTGGTGGCAGGTAACAGCCGCGTGAATGACTTCATCGTGAACCTCTCGGTGGGCGTTCCCGTGCTGCTGCCGCTCCATATGTATCGCGCGCTCCATCAAAGCCATCATCTCCACCTTGGGGAGGCGATTGATCCCGAACGGGTGGTCCTCTACCGCGGCCAGCCCTGGAATTACCGTCCCCTTTCGGCCGGGCCTCTCGCCCTTCAGATCGCCGGGGATGTCCTGGCCTGGAATGGGATCGCCATGATCTTCCGCTACTTCTTCGAGATACGCAGGGGCGGCGCCTTGGTACTGCCCCGAACACGTTGGTACCCGGAGCTGATCGGACAATACGCGGTTTTCCTCGGCGCCTGGCTGATCGCTTTCCACTCCTGGCCGCAAGCGACTGCGCATGCCGCCCTCTTATGGTTCCTGCCTTATCTCACCCTGACTCAGTTGTTGCAGAAAATCCGAAGCTTCGCCGAACATGCCTCCAAGGAAGCCGTGGAGAACGGGCGGTCCGGCCTTTCGTGCAGCTGGGCCCCGGGCCTGTTAGGGCGGATCACGATATGGCCTTACAATATCAATTACCACCGTGAGCATCACCTCCGCGCGGATATCCCTTGGAATCTCCTGCCGGCAGCCTTTCCATCCGTCTCGCAGCGTCCCGGTCGTGATCTTATCAACCATCTCTGGAAAAAGGAATCCCGATGAAAGCGAGTTCGATCCGGGTGGAAGGGAGGCAATCGGTCGCGCCCTCCGAGCCTGCCTGGACCTTGCTTGGCCGCTATGGCCGCACCAATATTCTGGTCACCCTTGGCCAGCTTGGGGCCTGGGCCGCGTTGTTGACGATCATGGACCGGGGTTCCCTGCCCTGGGGCCTGCGCGCCGCCGCTCTCGTGGTCTTCTGCCTGATGATGCAAGGCGTATTCACCATGCTCCACGAGTTCTGCCATCGGAACGCGCATGCGGATTCTCGACTCAACTATCTGATCGGATGGATCACCTCGACGATTTTCGGGACCGCGCCCACCTTGCTGCAGGTTCAGCATTGGGGACACCATCGAAGGAACCGCACCGAATCCGAACGGGGAGAGTATATCCACGAAGACGAGATCGCTTGGGTGAAAAGGACGCTCTACTATGTGTCCATACTGGGCGGGATCTGGCTTGGCTGCCTGGTATTCCCGCTCCTGGCCCCGTTGCTCCCGTATTCCCTTTCGAAGTGGCTGATGCGCGACCGGCGATTCAATACCTTCGCCGCCGGGTTCGCCGATTTCAACGCCCGCGAATGGGGGCGCATGCGCCTGGAAGGCCTGGTATGCCTTCTGGTCTGGGGCGGACTCCTGGGGTATGGCCCCTGGCATTGGCAAACCCTGATCACCGCCTACGCCGCTTTCGCTTTCTCCTGGTCCTCGCTCCAATGGGTCTACCACCTGCATACCCCCATCCATGTCGTGGAAGGCGCCTACAATCTGCGCCTGCCCATGCCGGTCCGAATACTCTTCCTGAATTTCAACTACAATCTCACCCACCATCGCCAACCCTCCCTGCCCTGGCAGGAGCTTCGCGCGAATAGCGATCCGCGACAGACACAACCTCTATGGTACCGTTACATGCGGGTTTTCCTGCCCCCCATGCCCTTCCCCGAAGATCTCACCCGGCTTGAGAAGCGCTTTTTCTGAACCCATATGCGACTCGCTGAATGGATTGCCCGCTACCCCTCCCTCCGTCTGGCCACCACGGAGGACAACGCCCGAATCCTAGCCTTCTTCGAGCAAGCGCCCCTGCGCACTTCGGACTTCGATCTGCAATACCGCCGGCAACCGGATTTCTTCCGGCTGCTCCGCTTCCAATCGGATCGCGCCTTCACCATCCTCGATGTGGACGGGCAAGGAAAGGTCCGCGGTATCGGCACCCTATCCCTCCGTCCCGGCTGGGTGGACGGACGGCCCACCACGATCGGATACCTCGGCGATCTCCGCATCGATTCAGGCAAGGTGCGCAGCCGGGTCTGGCGCGCGCTTTTCTCCTCCTTGGTGATACGCGCCCGGGAAATCGAGGAGATCGAGGATTGCACGCATTGGTATACCGCGCTCTTGGACGGCAACCACGCCGCGCTCGCCGCCCTAAGGCCCCGCGAGGGTCAGCCCGAACTGATCCCTATCGGTCCCTTCACCATGCGGAACCTGGTCATGCGGCTGCCCTGGGCGGGACTTTTCCGATCCTCCCCGCGCTGGAAGACCCGGATGGCCGGCCCGTCCGATGCACAAGCCCTGACAGACTTCTTCGAAGCGGAGAACCGCGATTCACACTTCGGCTTCCGAGGCGAGATGGCCAGGCGCCTGTCCAATTGGGAGGGCCTTTCAATCGGGGACTTCGTATGCGCTTCGGATGCCGGAGGCCTGGCCGCCTGCATGGCTCCCTGGTCGCCGGACTCGGCCAAGCAGACCTTGGTCTCACGCATTCCGACCATGCTCAGGTTGATAGGCATGGGCGCCAAGCTTTTCCCCAAGCCGCCCTTGCGCATGCCCGCCTCCGGAGATCGGCTGCGATCGCCCTATTTGACCCATCTGACCTTCGCCGCCCGCTTATCACCCCGGGAACGTGTCGAGGTCTTCCGAGCCATGCTCGATTTCCTTTTCGATCGATGGCGGGATGCCGATTGGCACTGCGTCTCCTTTTGCGATTTCCAGGCCTGGAACCTGGGTTCGGGCCTCAAGGGTTTTGTCCAGCAAACCGTGCCTATCACGGTATATACCATCGTCCCGCCCAATCCCGGCCTTGACGGGTCCAAGCTGAGCCACCATTCCGTCTCCGGCAATTTTTCCGATGAGGCCTGCCTGCCCAAACCGCCCGCTTTTGAAATGGCTATGGTATGACCAAGGCAAAGCCTGAGAAGATCTGGACCCCGGAAGGTTTCGACGATTTCCGGATGCTCTTTCCGCAAACCGGCCCTATGGATCCGAATCTGGATCGCAGTTGGTCCGCCAGGTTCATACGAGCATGGCATATGGGCCGGACCGCGCTCGACGATTCGCTCCGGCCGAGCGCTTCGGATACCACGGTCATTTTCGTGAGGGGATTCCTAGGCCACTATATGCCCGGGAACCTCCGAGCACCCTGCGCCGCGCTTCGACGACTCGGCATCGATGCCTTCCTCGCCGCGAACCATCCCGGCGCCACGGTATCCCTGAACGTGGCGGCCCTCGCCAGGCAATTGGACCGAAGGCCTATGCGCGGGAAGCTGCTCTTTTGCGGGCACAGTCGAGGCGGACTGGAAAGCCTGACCTTGCTGGCCGGGAACGACGCACTCGCGAACCGCTGCATGGGCGTGGCCCTGTCCCAAACGGCGCATGGCCCCTCCTATGTGATGGAAAGCATTCTGAAAGGCCGTCATCGGAATGCGCCCTTCCCTATCCGTCGGCGCGCAGCTGAAACCATGCAACGCGCGGGCCTCCTACTCGCGAGGGCTCTGCAGGGCGGGCTCGAGCAAACCTCCGAGTTTTGGCCCTGCTTGGTCGATGCGGTGGAGCGCGAACACCGGCCTTTCCCGGTCCTGCAAACCGCCTCCTGGTCCACCCATCCTACCGCATGGCTCGATTCCTTCCACGGACGACTCGGTGAAATAGGACCGGGCCGCGCCCATGACGGCCAGTTCTTCCTGGAGGATCTCGTTTGGCCTGGCCTTCCGCATATCCTGCTCCCGCGCCTGGACCATGCGCAACCCGCGATGGGCGGCTATGGATTCGATCATGTCCGATATTGGCTCGCGATCATTTCCCTGTTCCTAGAACGGTCCCATCCATGAACCACCTCGCCACGGATCTGGAACAGGCGCTCGAGGCAGCGGATTCCCTTCGCCAGGAAAATCCGGCGGAAGCAGCCCCCTCTCCTTTCAAGCGTGGCGATGTCCCGCGTGAATTATTGGAATCCGCCCAACCCGGGGTTCTCCTGCGCATGGCCGTGGAGGAATGGGGAATGATGGGGATCCTCTGGGCAGCGATCGCCATCGCGCCCTGGTGGCTCTATCCGCCCATCGCCATCCTCCTTGCCGGCCGGTTCCATGCCTTGGGAGTCGTATTGCACGATGCCGCGCATATGCCGCTGCGGCGCAAGTCCATGGCCATCCGGATGGTGGAGACACTTTGCGGTTACCCCCTGGCCACGACCCTGAACGCCATGCGCTACCATCACCTGAGGCATCATCGGGATACGGGAATGGCCTCCGATCCCTACCATAAGGCCGGTACCCGCAACTTGACCTGGCGTTTCCTGAATACCCTCCGAGGCTTGGCCTTGGTGCCCTTCTGGACCGCCCGCGCACCCTTCGGAGCGGCCTCGTCCGTGTTTCCGCGGCTCCGCAATCCCTATGCGCATGTCTTCCTCCAAGATCTCACCAAGGACAACTTACGCGATTCGCCCGAGGTCGCGGATTGCGCCCGCGCGGAATGGGGCCAGCTCCTGGCGCAACTCTCCGTCTTGTTTATCCTTCTCCGTTATCCCCAGGCCGCCATATGGGGATATCTGGTGCCGGTCAGCCTGGCGGGGCTGCTGGCAGCCCGTCGCGTGATTATCGAACATAACCACCACCGCGCCACCGACCGCCGCATCGAAACCATCCTGCGGATCACCCGCGACAACCATCTGGGCCTACTGGGCGGCCTTTTCCTCACGCCACGGAATATCGGATACCATATCGTCCACCATATCCATCCGCAAGTACGGCTCGGCGCCCTCCCCAAGCTCCGACGTTGGTACGTGAGAACGTATCCCGCAAACTACCCCCACGAAGGCTGCTGATCGACAAGCCGATCAGGTACCGTAAGGAGTTTCGATCCAGATACCCCTACCCGGAAACTCCACGCCGCACTTTTTCCGGAACCCCCGCCGCGTGCTTTCCATAGAAAAGGATCCAGCGAACCGCGGCCCCCGGGATCAAACCCGCAGCGATCTTCCATCAACCTCGCAGCATGCGACCAACCACCCCGCTCGCAGGGCAGCCTGGGGCGCGGGGCTGGGGGCCCCAGGAGTCAATCGTCGTTGAGACCGGAAGACAGGAAAGACTGGAGTTCTTCCGGATTCATGAGCACCTCGCGAGGCTTGCTCCCCCGCTCCCGTCCCACAATCCCGGCCCGCTCCAGTTGATCCACCAATCGCCCGGACCGCGCATACCCGATCCCCAGCCTCCGCTGCAAGAGGGATACCGAGGCCTGCTTCACCTGGACCACCAACTCCGCGGCTTCGCGAAATTTCTCGTCGCGCGGTTCATCCGAGCCTGGACCGTTCTCCGGATCATCCTCGAGGTTGAAGCTTTGGATCTGGGGGTAGTTCACGAATTGAGCGGAGGCAGCCAGGGCCAGCTTCTCGGCCTGATCGTCGTCCAGGTAACATCCGTGTAACCGTACCGGCTCCGGGAATTCGATGGGCCGGAACAGCATGTCGCCGCGGCCGAGCAGCTTCTCGGCGCCCATCTTGTCCATGATGGTGCGGGCGTCGATCTGGCTGGCCACCTGGAAGGCGATGCGCGTGGGCAGGTTGGCCTTGATGGTGCCGGTTATGACATTGGTCGAGGGGCGCTGGGTGGCCAGGATCAGGTGGATGCCCACGGCGCGCGCTTTCTGGGCGATGCGGGCGATATTGGTCTCCACTTCCTTGCCTGCCACCATCATCAGATCGGCCAGCTCGTCGATGATGATCACGATATAGGCCATCAGCTTCTTGTCCTCGTCCTCCATGGATTCGGGAAGCAAGCCACCCTTGAACTTGGCGTTGAAGCCCTTGATATTGCGGACCCCGCATTGGGCCAAGGTCTCATAGCGGCGATCCATCTCGAAAGTTGCCCACTTCAGGGCCTGCACGGCCACTTCCGGCTGGGTGATGACCGGATAGAGCAGATGCGGGATGGCGTCGTAAGGCTTGAGCTCCACGACCTTGGGATCGATGAGGATCATGCGCAGTTCATCCGGCGTCTTGGAACAGAGGAAGGACGCCATGATGCTGTTGATGCAGACCGATTTTCCCGATCCCGTCTGGCCGGCGATGAGCAGATGGGGCGCGCGGGTCAGATCCATCACATAGGGTTCGCCGCCGATGGACTTGCCCAGGCCGACCTTCAGGGTATCGTCCTCGAATGCGAATTCCGGAGCGCGGAGGATTTCCTTGATATAGACGATTTGCGCCTTGCGGTTGGGGACTTCGATGCCGACCACGGACTTGCCCGGGATGGGAGCCAGGATGCGGATGCTCTTGGCGCGCAGGGCCAAGGCGAGATCATCGGCCAGGGTGCTGATGCGGCTGACCTTGACGCCCGGCGCCAGCTCGACCTCGTAACGCGTGATGACCGGTCCGGGGCAGATTTGCGTGACCTTGCCCATGACCTTGAAATTGATGAGCTGATCCTCGAGCAGTTTCGACTGCTCCCGCAATTCCTCTTCCGTGAATTCCAACGGCTGCTTGGGAGGCTCGGGGAAAATCGAATCCACCGTGGGCACGCGATAGATATCGTATTTGACCACGGGCTTGGGGGGTGCCTTGGGCGTTACGTTCGCGAGATCGGCCGGACCGCTGGTTTCGGAATCGCCGTCCTCATCGGTCTCATCCGAATCCATGGACTCCTCGGAGTCATCCATTTCCCCGGGAGCCTCGATTTCCTCCGCACCCGGCTGGACCACCTTGGACAGGGTTTCCTCGGCGACGGATTTTTTCTTTCCCTTCTTTTTCCCTGGCGACTTCAAAGCCTCCAGGGTCTCTTCCTCCGTGATGCCCGCGGCGGTCAGGTCGACCGGAGCTGCGTCCGCTTGGGGTTGGGGCTCGCCCTTGCCTTGCCGTTCCTTGGCCTTTTCCTTGAGCAGCAGTCCCGCAATTTCCGGATTGCGGCTTTTGATTTCCCAATCGTTCAATTCGGAAACCCGCTTGCGCTCCAAATTGAGATCACGCGACTTGCGGACGGCCAAGGGATCATTCAGATCGAGCTCCTCGACCTCCTCCCGAGTCTCTTCCGATTGCGAACTCGTATCGCGGTTTCCCAGATAGTTGCCTTCGGACAGCACCGGAACTTTCTTAAAGGTCGACGGGATTGGCTCAGGAACCATGCGCTCTTCCCCGCTCCGATCGGCGGGAATATTGCGATCACCTTGACCGTTGCGATCGCGATCAACGGGACCATTGCGCTTGCGACCGCCTTCCGATTTCAGGTTCGGCTTCAACTCCAAAGGCTGGATGCCTTCGGATCCGATTCGACCGGTTTCTTTGGAACCACGACCCAAGGCGGGCCTGGTCATCTGCAAAGTCCGAGCGGCCTCCTCGGCGATCTCCTCTTCCGAGCGGACGGGCTTGGCCCAGAGACGCGGCAGCCCCAGGAAAAAGGGACGCAGCACCAGCACCAAGGTGGCGGCGCTTTTTTCCGAAAGGGCGACCACGCTCATGCGGAATCCCCAGACCATGATGAACAGGATGGCGATGGACGTGACGAGATAAGGGCCGAATTGCCCTTGATCGAAAATCGGCTGGAAGCATTTATGCACCAGGAAATTGCCGAGATAGCCGCCGGACAATTGATAATCCAGGGAAGTAAGTTTCACCTTCGCGATATTCTTGATGCTCAGCAGCATCCCGGCGGACAGGAACAACAAGGACAGGGCGATGACGATCCGGACCCGCAGACCCCCGCGCGCCAGCACCAGCTTGAAGCCCAAGGTCGCGACCGCGGCCACCAGAAAGAGGATGGGCATCCCGCCCGCGAATTGATTCAGGGTATCCGCCCACCAATCGCCGAGGTAAGGACCAAGGATATTGGTGGTTCCCAACTTGGCGAAACCGGATAGGAGCGAAATCACGGTCACCAGGGAAACGGACAGGAGCAGCAGCCCCAGCCCTTCCCGGAGGAGCGAATTCCCTCCCTCCTCGGCCTCGGGCTCTTCCTTGGCCTTGGATTTCGCCGCCGGTTTCTTCGGCTTGCGCTTGGCCAGCTTCATCGACAAAGAATACCTCTCATCGACATTTCATCCTTTGGTAGCGGCCCTTTTGTAGAAATGCCTCGGCGTGACCTTGGCCTTTTTCCCGGTATCGCGGATCACCACTTCCAGCTCCGTGCCGGTTTTGGCGAAGGCGGTCTCCACATAAGCCATGGCGATGCCCTTGTTCAAGGTCGGCGACATGGTCCCCGATGTCACCACGCCGATATCCTTCCCGGCGGCCCGCACGATGCAGCCCTCGCGAGGTATGGCCAGCTCCAACAATTCCAGGCCGACGATTTTCCGTTCCATGCCGCCCTTGGCCTTGGCTTCCAATGCGGCCCGGCCGATGAAATCGCCCTTGCGCAAATCCGTGATCCAAGCTAAACCGGCTTCAATGAGGTTGGTCTTGTCCGTAAGCTCATGCCCATAGAGGGAATACCCCGCTTCCAGGCGCAGGGTATCTCTCGCCCCCAACCCTATGGGAAGGATACCATACTCGGATCCGGCTTCCAACAGGCGCTTCCAGAGGGTGGGAAGGTCCTTGTTCTCGGGGAAAAATTCGAATCCATCCTCGCCCGTATAGCCGGTACGGCTGTAGAGCGTCTCCACGCCGTTTACGCGACCGCGACCGGCCTTGTACGTCGCAATCTCACGGGGATCCTTGTCCATCACCTTGGCCGCCGTATCCAGCGCCTTCGGGCCTTGGAGCGACAGGATGCCGAGTTCGGAACTGGCGTTGATCAGATTCACATCGCCGCTTTTATGGCGCATCAGCCAATCGAAATCCTTGTCGATATTGGAGGCATTGACCACGATCTTATACCGATCGGACTCCAGGCGATAGACCAGGATATCGTCGACCACGGTTCCGTTGTCATAACAGAGCGCGGAATACTGGGCGTCCATCGGGCTCAGCTTCTCGGCATTGTTCACCGTAGTGCGCTGCAGAAAAGCCTTGGCATCCTTGCCCGTAACAAAGAAGTTTCCCATATGAGAGACATCGAACAGACCGACGGACTTGCGGACAGCCTCGTGCTCCTGACGGATTCCGGAATACTGGACGGGCATGAGAAAACCGGCGAATGGCACCATCTTGGCGCCCAAAGCGACATGTTGATCGTAAAGCGGGGTCTTTTTTCCGGAGGTCAATTTGCTCCCTGGTTGGGGCGCCGCGGAACGGGCCGGGTGGATGGATGACTCTGGCCGGAATTCCGACCGCTTCCGGCCTGGAGTTCCCGCGTTCATGAGATGCTTCGCGGGCCTGCAAAGCCCGGCCAGCAAGGCCGAGAGCTTGAAGGGCTAGAATATACTTTATGCCCCGAGGCTTGACAAAGCCGGGAGATTAAAGGGACGCGGAAAGGATGGAAAAGGGATGGGGCCGGTGAATCCTCAGCGGATTTCCAGCACCTTATCGAGCGAGGTGGTGCGGAGGATTTGCCGCATTTCATCGGAGGGAGAGAGCAAGACGAGCTTGGCGGTGCGCTTGGCTAACTCATTCATATTGAACATGATGACGCCCAATCCGGCGCTGTCCAGATAGTCGAGTTCGGTGAGTCTCAGGAACACTCGCGATTCGGCCTTGGGGACGCATTTCTGAAAGGCCTTGATCAGGGCTTCCAGGCCGGCCCGATCCCATTCACCCTTGATCTCGATGCAGGGTTCACCTTCATAGCTGGAAACTTTAATGTTCGATTGGGACATGGAAAGACCGATCACTTTTAGGCTTCCTTATTTTATCCATAGGCGGCGGGACGATGCAATGATCGAACTGATATTCCGGCGAACGCGGGAATCGGGTCTTATTACTTTTATCGGACCAGACGTAGACGGACCTTAAGGGAGACCTCCATGAAATCAGGATCGGCTTTGATATTATTGGCCCATGGGAGCCGCGCGCCGCAGACCTTGGAGGAAATGGGGAAATTGGCCGCAAAACTTCAACGCGGAAGCAGAGGCCTCTTGGTCCGACCCGCTTTCCTCACCTTGATCAAGCCGGATCTGACCCAAACCCTGGCGGAAGCGGCCGCCGCTGGGGTCCAGGAGGCCCATATCCTGCCCTTGTTCCTGTTTACCGGAAAACATGTCCTGGATGATATTCCAGCCTTAATCAAGCGAAGCCGCACTTTCCATCCCAAGATGAAGCTGATTCTGCACAAGCCCATCGGGCAGCATCCGGGATTTGCGGAGTTCCTGTTAAAAGCCGGGGGACTCTTGAAGCCCGGTAGCCGATAGGAAGCCATCGGGCCGGTCTGAAATGCGACAGGCACCCCAGATTTTCCTACCTTGGCGGTCCCATGCAAAAGCCTAAATCCTCGCGTAAAACGTCCCGTCGTCCCTCAGAGAATCGTCCGGGTGGCGGTGGCCGCCGATTGGATCGCGGCTTGGAAAGGCTGGCCACGGAGGCTCGCGAGCAAGGCGGAGCGGGCCGAGGCAAAAGCAATCGTGATCCGGATTACCGTGAGCGCGCCAGCACCGTTCCGGGAACCAAGTTCAAGGGCAAAATCCATCCGGGAAATCGGGACCTGGGCAAGGGCGGACAAGGCCAACGCACGCCGCTGCGGAAGTTGAACGG
>DAINDC010000002.1:24749-31980 GCA_036732085.1 Fibrobacterota bacterium
CGCGTCACCATGGTCATCGAACCGGAAAAGGTGATCCGCTATTCGGAATTGCTCTTGCAGCTTGCCCGCAAGGAAGCGCCGACCTTGGTCGGACCTCCCACCAGTCCGGATCCCCTCGCGCGCCTGGATTATGCGATGGAATTGGATCTGAAGAACCGCGCCCTGCAACAGTTCTGGGCCGCGAACGGGTTGCCGGACAAACCCAATCGCATCACCCCATCCCCCAAGCCGCGCCATTACCGGACCACCACCAAGCGCCGCGTCATATTCGAGAAGGGCGCCTTCCATTTGGATTTCCTGCCGGACCCGCGCGCCGGCGCATCCAAGGCCGGGACCGGATCGACCCTGGAGCCTGTGGAACATGCCGCCATCTATGCCTTCATCCTCGGCAAGCTCAATCAGCCGGCCTATGCGCAAATCGCCCATGCCCTGAATTACCTGGTCATCCGCGGGGACTATACCCATTTCACCGTCCTGTTCAATGTCCACCAGCTCAATGGCAATGTGGTCCGCAAGGCCAAGCTCCTGAGCGAACATCTCCAGAACATGGATCCGAAGACGGCATCCGCCTTCCTGTTTTATGATTCCGGCAAGACCCCTTTCTATCTCGATCAGAGAAGCCCGGAAGGGCCATGGAAATTCAAAAAACTTTTCGGCCCCGATAATCTGCGCTTGCGCGTGGGCGATAAGAACTATGCCTTCCACCCCACCTCCTTCTGCCAGGTCAATGCTTCCATCCTGCCCGTGTTCCTGGAAAAGGCCCACCAGCTCCTGAAAGCCCGTCCGGAACAGCGCCTGTTGGATCTGTATTGCGGCTTCGGCTTGTTCAGTCTGGGCCTGGCGGGAGCGTATCAGGAGGTCATCGGCGTCGATGCCGCGGGCATGTCCATCCAGGCCGCGCAAACCATGGCGGCCTCCGAACCGGGTGGTAAAGTACGGTTCAATGCCGGACGGATCCAGGCGCGCAGCCTGGAGAAACTCCTACCTCCGCCCGATGCCAATACGCCCGAAGCCATCTTGCTCGATCCGCCCAAGACAGGCACCGACCCCGGCGTCATCCGCGCCCTGGCCTCGCGCGGGCCCGTGCGCGTATTGCATATCTTCTGCGATATGAATGTGCTCGCGAAGGAAGTGAACCAGTGGCGCAAGAGCGGTTATATGATCGCCAAGGTGGTTCCCTTGGACATGTTCCCGGGGACGGACAATCTGGAAGTCATGGTCCTTTTCATTCCCGATCGGTACAGCATTCTAAATCGCATCGACAAGAAGCCGCCGGAAGGTTATACGGGGCCTTTCTACAAGGACAACGGCAAAGACTAAGGCTGACCCCATTGCGCCCCGTTTCACGACGGTTAAAGGGGGTTTCTATATTGCGGACCCGTCGTCATTAGTCATCAAAGGATATCGGTATGCTCAAACGCTTGGCTTCCTTTCCCGGTTTTGCCGGTCCCGTCGTCACCGTGGTCATGGATGGATATGGCATCTCCGCGAATCCGGAGGGCAATGCCATCGCCCAAGCCAAGAAGCCCGTCCTGGACATGCTGTTCGCGCAGTATCCCAATACCTTGCTGAAAGCCCATGGCAAGGCCGTGGGACTCCCCAGCGATGACGATATGGGAAACTCGGAAGTGGGCCACAATGCCATCGGCTCCGGCCAGGTCTACGAGCAAGGTGCATCCTTGGTGAACCAGAGCATCGCCTCCGGAAAGCTCTTCGAGCGCCAGGCCTGGAAAGATATCGTCGCCAATTCCAGCAAGGGAGGGGCCTTGCATTTCCTCGGCTTGTTTTCGGACGGCAATGTCCATTCGCATATCGATCATCTGACCGCCCTGATCAAACGCGCCAAGCAAGAGGGCGTCCGCAAGGTCCGCGTCCACGTCCTTCTCGACGGCCGGGATGTGGGCGAAACCTCGGCCCTGGAATACGTGCTGCCTTTCGAAAAATTCCTGGCGGAGATTTCCGGCGCCGATTTCGACGCGCGCATCGCCAGCGGCGGCGGCCGCATGAAGATCACCATGGACCGCTATGAAGCCGATTGGGGCATGGTGGAAAAGGGCTGGAAGGCCCACGTGCTCGGCGAGGGCCGCCAGTTCGACAGCACGGAGGAAGCCATCAATGTCCTGCGCACGGAAGGGGGCAACGGCGGCGGAGGTAACCGTGTCATCGATCAGGATCTGCCCGCCTTCGTGATCGCCAAGGACGGGCGTCCGGTGGGCACCATCGAGGACGGCGATAGCGTAATCTTCTTCAACTTCCGCGGCGACCGCGCCATCGAGATTTCCAAGGCCTTCGAGGACAAGGACTTCCCCCACTTCAACCGCGTTCGTATGCCCAAGGTCGTCTATGCCGGCATGCTGGAATACGACGGCGATTTGCATATCCCCAAACGTTACCTGGTGAGCCCGCCGGAGATCCGCAATACCATGGGCGAGCACCTGTCGCTTTCCGGCGTGACCCAGTTGGCGATTTCCGAAACGCAGAAGTTCGGTCATGTGACTTATTTCTGGAACGGCAATCGCAGCGGCAAATTCGACGACAAGCTCGAGACCTGGATCGAGATTCCTTCCGACCGGGTTTCTTTCGATGAGCGCCCGTGGATGAAGGCAGCGGAAATCACCGACTCGGTAATCGAACAGCTCAAGACAGGCAAGTACCGATCGGCCCGCGTGAACTATGCCAATGGCGATATGGTGGGACATACCGGCAACCTGCGCGCCGCGACCATGTCCATCGAGGCCGTGGACCTCTGTCTGGGTCGTCTCCTCTCAGCCATCGACTCCGTGGGCGGCATGGCCATCATCACCGCCGATCATGGCAATGCGGACGAGATGTATGAATTGGACAAGAAGACCGGCAAGCCGCTCTATGCCAAGGATGGCCGCGTGAAGGCGAAGACGAGCCATACCTTGAATCCCGTGCCTTGCATCTTCTACGACAAGAAGCATAAGGATGCGTACCGGATCGACGGCAATGACTTCGGCCTTTCGAATATCGCCGCCACCACGGTCAATCTGCTGGGGTTCCAGGCTCCGGAAATGTGGGATCGCAGCATCCTCAAGTTCAAGTAAGGGCTGCGATCAAAGGATTGCACTTCGGCCGTCCTTGCGCACGGCCGAGGGATCAGGATGGAGTGGAATGGACTTCCACACCCGTGAACCAGACTTTGAACCCCGGCTTGGTCCCGGGCCGCTCCAAGGAAATGTTGAGGTCGCCTTTCTTTTCGGGGGCGGCCCAATAGGCCTCGACCGTGGGCTTGGGAGCATTGCCGCGTCGGAAGATCCAGCGCTTGATGGTACCGTCGGTGGCGACGAAGATATCATAGGCATCGCCCGGGGTATAACCGCCGGTGGTCGGATACATGGCCGTGAGCTTGTAGGCCTCGCCCTTCCCCGCTCCCTCGCCCGCAGGGGCTACCTCCAACTTGAGATCCTTGTCCCAGCGCAGATGCAATGGGAACAGGAACCAGTATTGATCGTTCATATACATCTTGTCGATGGCCACGATATTAGGCGCGGCCATGCTGTAAGTATTGCGTCTTGAATACGCGGCCTGGATGGACTGCCCGCCGCCATCCGGACCCCGGTAGATCACGCTATCCGCATGCGGGAACCAGGTCCAGTCCCGTTCCATCGCCTTGCCGTCATGCAGGACGTGGAAGACATAGTGGATGGACGTCACCTTGGGAAATTCGGAAACGCCGTAGCGTTCGGCCACCAAGGTAGCCAAGGAGTCCGCGGTGGGCAGGCTCAAGGCCGGGATTGCGAACACGCCGGCCATCAAGGCTGCCAAGGCGAAAATTTTTACCTGGATTCCGCTTTCATTCCTTGCCCGATCATTCTTTGCCGGATAATTCTCTGTCCATTTATTCTTTGCCATAAGTCTCCCCAACCTTGAAGGTATTTTCCCGATCCAGCTTCAATATATTTTGCAGGAAGCTGGTTTCAAATCGGATTTCCTTTTCGGGGGGAGCTTCTTTTAGCAAAGTGAATTGCACTTGCGGCTTTTCGACCTTGCCTTCGATGACCAAGGTCTTGTTGAAATTCAATTCTTCGAAGGCCGTGGTGGGCTGGGCAGGTTGCGCCGGTTGCGGGGCGGTTTGGATGGTCTGATCCCGCTTGGGCTCGGAAACTACGAGCGGGATGTTCTTCTTTTTCTTGGCAGGACCGGATTTTCCCTCGGCGGTGGCGGATAGGGTGAGTGCGGCCAGGAGCACCAGGCCTAATGCAAACTTTCTCGGAAAAGCCAACCATCTCGGAAAACCTGTATACATCGGACCCATTCCGTTTCCGGTTATCGTCATGCGCATGCCGGACTTTAATTCTTTCAATGTTTACCCGGCCGGTTGGTGAAGTTCGCTATCGGAATTTCCTGCTCGCGCAATTTCTTCAGATACTCCACCGTAGTCGGGGTTTGATTCCACGGAAATATCGGCCCCGTGCCTTCCAGGCGATACCGGATCCGCAGGCGCACCCAGATGCCGAACCCTTCCACGGGCTTTTGGTTCTGGGCATAAATCCTCAGGAAATGCTTGCCGTCCTGCAACTTTTTCGAAAGGGCCGGCCACACGTCCTTGCTCACGCCTTTCTCCCAGGGCCCAGTCAAGGCCTTGAAGGTCAGGACCTCTTCCTTGTCGATGAGAAGCGACCATTCCTGGGGCGCGACCACTTCCACCTGCAGGCTTTCGACATGGGTGGGCAGGTTGAATGCGGTCTGGGCCCAGACCTGTTTCCACGGGATGTAAGTGGCCGTAGTGGAATCCACCTTGGGTCCTTGGCCCTTGTCGCCGCACCAGAGGAAGCGGAAGGTTTGCCTGACCTCGGGCGGGAAGTCCTTCTTGGGCATCACGCCCTTGCGGACCTTGTTCCAATCGGCGTTGCCCGGATCGGGCCAGGCGCCACCGGACTGCAAGGCGGGCAGGGCGGTCCACTCCTTGCCGGTGAAGATATCCTGGAGGGTATCGCCATCCGCAGTGCGAGTCCACCGGTCGGGTTCGATCTGGAACAGACGCGCGAAGGCGAGCTCGCCCCAATCGGTAGGGACGGATCCAGTCACCACCTTCTCGATCAGCTTGTGGTAATGCTCCAGCGCCTGGTCCTGGAGCTGGTATCCGACGGTTTCCAATTTTTCCGAATAAGCCTTGCGCTGTTCCGGTCCCGCTTCGGGAGGGATGGGCGGATTGACCAGGGCCTCCTGGGAAAGCAGATCCAGGCATTTGGCCTGGACGAACATGGCCCGGCCCAACCGTAACTTCAACGTGTCGGTCATCGGATCCTTGCCCAGATTGTATTTCGCCGCGAAATCCAAACCTCCCTGATAGAACTCGATGGCCTTGCCTTCCAGCTTGGGTATGCCTTCCTGCAAGAGCTTGACCTGATAGAAGAACCGTTCCATCGGTTGGAAGCCCGCGGGGAAAGGCGCGGAACGGGCCAGCTCGGCGGCATCCAGGTAATGGTTGCCCAGATCACGGGTACTCTGCAGGATACGGCTGCCCAGGGAATCGGCGGCCTTGGGATCGAGCTCGTATTCCTGGGCGATGTCGAGGAAGGCGATGAAATATTTCATCCCCTGCTCATGATAAGGCGTGATCCGTCCGATTTGTTGCAGCTTGCCCGCGATGGCCTTTTCCGGCGTACCCGCATCCACCTTCAGGATCTGCGGAACCATGGCCATGGCCTTGATCTGGTATCCTTCGAAACTCGTGGCCATCGCCACCATGCGCGTATTCGCATCTCCGACCCATTTGTTGTTGACCTCCTGTTTGCGGCCGATGGCGAGCACTTGCAGGTATTGCTGTTGGGCCTTGGCATACGCCGCCGACAGCGAGGCCATGGCGTCCTCTTCCCTATCCAATTGATCGGACGGGGTCTTGGCCGCCTTCCTGGGGCTTTGGTAGACCTCGGTGCCGAAGTCCTCGAAGCTTTGGCCCAGGGAGAAGGCCGCGCGAATGGTCCAGTCCACGATGCGGAAATCCAAGACCTTCAGGTATTCCTCCACGGCGGATTTGAGATACCCGGTCTTGGTCTTGAGATCCGCATCGAAGGACGAGGCGCGGATGACATACTCGCGCATCCGCTTGGCGGAGATCTCGCCCAAGGTATGCTGGGCCTGGGCCGCGTAGAACCGCGCGGAGGCGTCCGAGCTTTTGAGCGCCTTGAATTCGGTGACGACTTGCTTCATCAATTGGATGGCCTCGTCGCGCCGGCCGCGCTGGAAGGCCGCGGTCCCGCCCATGCACAAAGCCTGGATCAGGCGGCCCTTGTCGGTGGCATAACGCCGCGTGAAGAGCGTCTGCAGCTCGCCCACCTTTTCCCAGTTCTGCAGTTCGCCGTAAATCTCCACGGCGCGGAACAGAAGATTGGGCGCTTCCGTGTTCTGGGGATATTTCTTGGCATAGAGTTCAAAGGCCTTGGCGGCGGAATCCGGGAGCTTGGCATTGGCGAAGGCGAAACCCGCATTATATAAGGACGGTTCGGCATCGGGGCTTTCCGGATAGGCCCGGACCAGGTTCAGGTACTTGGAGCCAGCCTCCTGCCATTGTCCGTCCAGCTCCCGGCACTTGGCCTCGCGGAACAGGACCTTGGCCAATAGCTTGGAATCGAAATAGGCGTCGAAGAATTGCCCGTAGACGGCGATGGCCTCCTTCCATTTCTTCTGCTTCTCCTGCATCACGCCGGCGTTGAACAAGGCGATGGGAGCGATATCCACCGTCGGGAATTCCTTGGCCACCCGCATGTAGCCTTCCGAAGCCGATTGCAGCTTGCCTTCCTTCTCATGCTTCTCGGCTTGCAGGTAGACGGATTGGGCCAGACGTTCCTTGGCCTCCGCCTGCGCGCCCGCATCGCTGTCCTTCAACATGGACCGATAGGTTTTTTCGGCCTCGTCGAGCCGCCCCAACTGGGCATAGCTTTGGGCCGCCATCTGCGAGGCCTCGCTTTGAATGGCTGAGGACGGGAACCGCTTCCGGATATCCTGATAAATTTCCAGGGCCTTGGGGAAATCGCCCTCGCTGTATAGATGATTTCCTTTCCAAAGCAATATTTCCGGGACCTTCTCGTCGTCCGGGGCCAGGACGAGGTAATTGTCCAGAGTCTGCAAATAAAGCTCCGAAGCCTGCGCCGACGGGGCCTTGGTGGAGTCCGGCTTCTTGAGGCCCAGATCCACCGTGGCCACGGTATCGCCCTTCGCGACCGCCACCTGGACCTCCTTGAGCACCGGCGCGACCTCCTTGGGC
>DAINDC010000002.1:32006-35405 GCA_036732085.1 Fibrobacterota bacterium
GATTTAAAGGCGCCGCACCCGGACAGCATCACGGCCGCGATCAAGGCACCTAAGGAAACCCGCAAGTTACTTCTTGCCATCTTCAGCCTTCTTGAGCAGTTCCTGCGCCGCCACGATGGCGTTGTACGCAGCGGCCTTCTTCAACTTCTTGTCGCCCATCGCCGAGACCTGCATATACTTCCTGGCCGCGGCCGAATAGTCTTCCAACGAATAGTACGCCTCCGCTTCCTGGTAATTATACTTTGCCCGGTTTTTGTTTTCCGGGTAAATCGCGAGGAAGGCCTCGTAGGCGGAAATGGATTTCCGGTAATAGGTCTCGCGCGTGCGGGCGGACTCGCCGGTGGCGTCCTTGAGCTGCTTGGCCTCGTACTGGTAATGGCGCGCGACCAGCTCGATGGCGGTCTCGCTCACCGAATCCGCGATGGTCTTGGCATCCTGCGACTTGAGCTTCTTATACCATTCGCCATTGCGGCAATAGAGCCGGAAGATCTTTTCCCGCACCTCGGCGGCGCGCTGGTAGTTTTGCTCCTTCTCATAGGCCAGGCCCAATTCCATGATGGCCTCCGGCATGCGATCGTAATCCGGATATCCATTGAGCAGGGATTCCAATGCCTGCTTGGAACGATCCGTCCGTCCCTGCTGGGTATAGATGACGGCCATGCGATGGAGCAGCTTGGCCGCCAGGTAGCTGTCGCCCAGCTTGTCCGCGAAGGTCTTGCTCTGCTTGAGGCCGCCGTCCCCGCTGGTGTCGCTTTCCGCGATGGACAAGGCCGCGAATTGCAGCGCTTCGCTGGTGAGCACGGACTTGGTCTTGCCCTTGGCCTTGCGTCCCGATTCCTCCAATATGAAGGTGAAGGAGCTGATGGCGGTCTTATAGGCATTGGCGCGATAGCGGGTCCAGGCCAGCTTGTACAGGGCCTGTTCGAAGTACTTGGAATCCGCGAAGTCCAGGACCTTGTCGTAGGCTTCCGCGGCCTTCTCCAGCTTGTTCTCGTTGAAATAGTATTCGCCGATGAAGATATAGGCCTGCTGCGCGTAAGCAGCCTGTGGGAAGCGCTCGACCAATTGCTCGAAATAGGTGAGGCCGGAAGCGGCTTCGCCCCGGACGGACTGGGTATAGCCCATATAATAGAGGGCCGCGGGCACGTAGGGCGAGTTGGGGTACCGGGCGATCAATTCCTTCCAGGGCAGCTCGAAGCTTTCCGGATCGATGCTCGGCTCAGACTGGCCGAGCGCGCCCGGACCGGCTTGGGATTCCAGCCATTGGAACGAGGCCAGGCGTTTCTTGAGGCCGTCCTCCTCCAGGCCGTAATTCAAGTAACCCTTCTGGAACAAGAGCCAATCCATGATGGAGACGGAATTGGGATCCTCCGCCAATTCCCGGATGCGGCGCAGGATATCATCGGACTTGCCGGCCAGGCGCTCGGAGATATCGTCGGCCAGGACATGGGACCGCGTGTTCTTTTCCATCCGTTCGGCTTCCTTGGTGCTGTCCTTGCGGATGGCCGCGATCTCCTCCTGGCTGAGCGGCGCGCTCTCGAGCGCGGAAATGTTGTTCTCGAGCTGGGCCACACTCGACGCGCCGATCAGCGCCGAGGTGACCTGCGGGTGACGGAGCACCCAGGAGAGGGCGAGCTGGGCGAGGCTCTGCCCGCGGCCGGCGGCGATCTCATTGAGGGCACGGGCGCGGTCGAGGTACGTCTCGTTGATGTTCTCCGAGTTGATCCAGCGCCCCTCGGCGGCACGCGAGTCGGCCGGGATCCCCGTGAGGTAGCGGTCGGTGAGCATGCCCTGGGCGAGCGGGGAGAAGGCGATACTGCCCATGCCGAGGTCGTCCAGTGCAGGCAGCAGTCCCTCGGTCTCGATGTGACGGTCGAACATGTTGAATCGCGGCTGGTGGATGAGCAGCGGGATCTTGTGCTCGGCGAGTGCCCTGTGCGCGGCGATGGTCTGCTCGGTGTTGTAGTTCGAGATGCCCGCGTAAAGGGCCCTGCCGGAGGTGACGGCGGTCGCGAGAGCGCCCATGGTCTCCTCGATCGGGGTCTCGGGATCCGGTCGGTGCGAATAGAAGATGTCGACGTAGTCGAGACCCATCCGCTCGAGGCTCTGATCGAGGGAGGCGAGCATGTACTTGCGCGATCCCCACTCGCCGTATGGGCCGTCCCACATGTCGTAGCCGGCCTTAGTAGAGATGATGAGCTCGTCGCGGTGCTGGCGGAAGTCGTCTGCGAAGATGCGGCCGAAGTTCGTCTCGGCGCTTCCCGCGGGCGGCCCGTAGTTGTTCGCGAGGTCGAAGTGCGTGACGCCGAGGTCGAAGGCGCGACGCAGGATCGCGCGCTGCGTCTCGATCGGGCGGTCGAATCCGAAGTTGTTCCACAGCCCGAGCGACACGGCGGGGAGTTTGAGTCCGCTCCGCCCCACCCTCTTGTACTCGATGGATTCGTAGCGGTCGGTCGCAGCAACGTAAGTCATCAGACAAGCCTAGGGCGGCCCCGCTACGGGGAATGACGGGCCCCAAACGGTGGTTGTGAATATTGGCGGTTGACCCGCCTCCCTCAGCCCTAAGAAAGTAGGCTTTCAGCATGCAAACATTCGTTCTCGCCGGCGGCTGTTTCTGGTGTCTCGATGCGGTGTACCGCACCCTTCGCGGTGTGAGCGACGTCGTCTCCGGATACACGGGAGGCAGCACCGTGAACCCGAGCTACGACGACGTGTGCACCGGCCTGACCGGCCACGCGGAAGCGGTCGCCGTGACCTTCGACCCCGAGGTGATCCCGGCGCACGTGATTCTCGACGTGTTCTTCTCGTTGCACGACCCACGGCAGCTCAACCGGCAGGGCCACGACGTGGGAACCCAGTATCGGTCGGCCATGTTCTACAAGCACGAGGAGCAGAAGACGGCCTTCGAGACGGCCCGCGACCGGGCCGGCGAATACTGGGACGGCGGCCTCGTCACCACGATCGAACCGCTCGGCATCTGGTACGAGGCGGAGTCCTACCATCAGGACTTTTTCGCGAAGAATCCCGGACAGGGGTACTGCATGGCGGTGGCCGTGCCTAAGGTGAACAAGATCCGCAAGAGTTTTGCGGAATACGTCCTGGCCTCCTAGGGCCGGGCAGTCTCTGGCAACTGCCAGCGTAAGGAAGGGAGCTCAACGGTGAGCACTGGAACAACGAACGAGACAACCACACGCGCCGACAGGACGCTGACCGGCAAGACCTGGGTGGCCTTCGGGCCTGCCGGGGCCGTCGGTTCGATCCACGGCACTGAGGGTGGCTACACCTTCAAGCTGATTGCGGATGCGGACTTCCGCGGCGTGTACCCGACCCTCGAGGTGGCGAAGAGCGCGCTCCACGCGAGCCTGCTCCCCGGTGCCGAGTGGCCGGAGTTTCGCGCTG
>DAINDC010000002.1:35415-36510 GCA_036732085.1 Fibrobacterota bacterium
CCGGCCGTTCGTCTGCGCGGGAATCGGCACACTGGCTCGCATGACAGACACGATCACTCTCACCGGCCTTGTGGCCACGACTCCCCGGCACCTCGTCACCTCCGAGGGGCTTTCGATCACGAGCTTCCGGCTCGCCTCCACCCCGCGTCGGTTCGATCGCTCCCGCGACCGTTGGGTCGACGGGGACACCAACTGGTACACGATCACCTGCTTCAGGCAGCTCGCCATCAACGTCTCGGGGTCTGTGCTCAAGGGGGACCGGGTCGTGGTGACGGGACGCCTGCGCATCCGCGACTGGTCGAGCGGAGAGAAGGCGGGCACGAACATCGAGGTCGACGCCGATGCGGTGGGCCACGACCTCACCTGGGGCACGACCACCTTCAGCCGGAGCATCAGCTCCACGATGGTCGAGAAGGCGGATGCCTTCCCCCCAATGGGCTCGAACGGCGCAGTTGACTCGAACGGCGCGGCGGACTCGAACAACGCTGCGCACATCAACGGCGCCGCGGACCCAGACGATTCGGACGACCAGGGGGGCGCGGTGCAGTTCCTCGACCCGGACGGCGAGTCGCTCGAAAGCGCGGCCGTCCCGTTCTAGTCGCTCCGCGTCCCGTGGCCTCGCCCCGCCGGGTCGCGGGTCGCGTCGCCCTAGACTCGATCCGACCGGCCGCACCCACGCCGGACGAACACCGACGCCGGACGAACACCGACGCCGGACGAAAGGGTCGCACGCGATGGGGACTTCTCGGCGCATCAGCAGCGCGGCAGCGGCGGTCTCTGCGCTCCTGCTGGCCGCAGCGCTCGCCGGATGCTCCGCCGCTGCGGGTCCCAGTGCGGGTCCCAGTGCGGAGCCGAGCGCGGGAACGAGCGCGGGGCCAAGCGCGGGCGCCAGCGAACCCGCCTCCGGAAGTGCCCCCGCCCCGACGTCCACGCCGGCGATGGTGGCGGGTGGCTCGGCGGCCGAAAACAGGGCATACTTCGACCACGTCGGCACGACCCTGTTCGCGTCGGCCGCCTCCGCGAACGGCAGGACGATCATCGACAGCCTCGCGGCGGCAGGCTTCGACAAGGCATCGATGCAGGTCACACCGGACA
>DAINDC010000003.1:0-20581 GCA_036732085.1 Fibrobacterota bacterium
AAATAGAATCGAGGGTCATCCGGGATGAGATCCGGTTCCCCAATCCATGTACAACCGAACCCGGAGAACGAGGTTATGCCCAAGCGCCGGGTCCCACTCACTGGAATGGAATCCCTTATGTCTAATATCCAACTGGCCTCCCATAATCCGCCGCAACTCTTGAATAAAACCGGAATTTCCGGATTGGACGACATCCTTTCGGGAGGGCTTCCCGCGCATCGCTTTTATCTGATCCAAGGGGATCCGGGAGTCGGCAAAACCACCTTGGCCCTGCAGTTCCTGATGGAAGGCCAGAAGGCCGGAGAAAAGGGCCTGTATATCACGCTATCGGAGAGCAAGGATGAGCTCATGGCCGTAGCGCATTCGCATGGTTGGTCGCTGGACGGTTTGGAAATCATCGAACTCGCGGCCATGGAACAGCATATCCTATCCGCTACCCAGAACACGCTTTTCCATCCGGCCGAAGTGGAACTGACGCAAACCGTGGAAATGCTGCTTAAGGAAGTGGAACGCCTCCACCCGTCCAGGGTAGTCTTCGACTCCCTCTCGGAAATCCGGCTCCTCGCCCAGGACTCCCTGCGTTACCGCCGGCAGATGCTGTCCTTCAAGCAATACTTCGCCCAGAAGAAATGCACGGTCCTGCTTCTCGATGACCGGACTTCCGGCGAATCCGATTTGCATATCCAAAGCATTGCCCATGGAGTCCTTTCCCTGCAGAGGCTCCACAACCAGATCGGATCGGTCCGGCGGCAAATCACCGTGGTGAAACTTCGGGGCGCGGTTTTTCAGGACGGTTATCACGATTACAATATCCGTACCGGCGGCCTGGACCGGGGGACGAGCAACCTGATCATGGGACCCGCGGGCGCGGGGAAATCCACCATCGCCTGCCAGTATGCCGTGGCTGCGGCGGAACGCGGCGAGAAAGTGGCCATCTACATGTTCGACGAGAATCTCTATACCTTGTCGAAGCGGGCCGGGGCCTTGGGAATGGATCTCTCGAGGCATGTCGAATCCGGGAGGATCATCATCCACCATGTCGATGCGGCCGAATTGTCGCCCGGCGAAATGGCCGCCTCGCTCCGCGAAGCCGTGGAACGGGACGGGGTGCGGCTGGTCATCATAGACAGCCTCAACGGATATCTCAATGCCATGCCCGAAGAGCGTTTCCTGTCGCTGCAATTGCATGAGCTGCTTTCCTACCTGAGCCAGCAGGGCGTGGTCTCCATCCTGATCATGGCGCAACACGGTCTGCTTGGCGATATGCAGGCGCCGGCCGACCTGACCTACCTGGCCGATACGGTCCTGTTGATTCGGTATTTCGAGCTGTCGGGAACCGTGAAGAAAGCCCTCTCCGTCATCAAAAAGCGGAGCGGCCATCATGAAGGGACCATCCGCGAATTCGGTTTCCTCGACCACCGCCTGGCCATCGGTCCGCCCCTGGAAGGCTTCCAAGGCGTGCTGCGCGGCGTTCCGACCTTCGAAGGGGAATACCATACCTTGCTGAATTCGCGAAGCGGAAAGGCTTGTGCATTGCAATCGGAAACCTTGGAAGATCGCATCCTGATTCTCACCCCTTCCAGGCATGATGTCGACATAACCTACGGGTTACTCTCCCAGAACGGATTCCACCCGATCAAGTGCCGCAGCCTGGAAGACCTGACGCAGCAATGGATGGCGGGCGCCGGCGTCCTGCTCATCGCGGAAGAGGCCTTGTCGAACTCCGGGATGCCTTCCCTGCTCAACCGCCTGGCGCGGCAGCCGGCCTGGTCGGACCTTCCCATCATCCTGCTCACCAGCGGCGGAGACGTGAACGATTCCCGCATGAAGACCTTGAACGCGTTTTCCCCGGTCGGCAACGTAACCTTCCTGGAACGTCCCTTCCGGAAGATGACCTTGTTGAGTTCCCTTCGGGTGGCGCTGCGGGCCCGCCGCAAGCAATACCAACAAAGGGATATGCTCGATACCCTGAAGAACAGCGAGGAGCGGCTGCGGCTCGCCCTGAACGCCGGCAAGATCGGGGTGTGGGAATGGGACATCCCGCGCAACCGCTTCTCCTGGCCGGAAAGGCTGGAGCGAGGGATGGGTCCCGATCCCCATGACGACGCACAAACCATGGAGGACTTCGCCGCATCCTGCCATCCCGAGGATACCCCGCGGTTCATCGAATGCCTGCGTAATGCGACCATCCTCTCCAGCGGCTTTGAAATCGAATTCCGTCTGCAGGACGCGGGCGGGGAGATGCGCTGGCTGTACAGCCGGGCCCAGATCTGGAGGAACGCGGAAGGCATCCCCTTGCGCATGGTGGGCGCGGCCCTGGACATCTCGCAGCGGAAAAGGGCGGAGGAGGATTTCCACAAGCACCGGGAATCGCGCATGCAATCCCAGAAGCTGGAAGCCATCGGCAAGCTGGCCGGAGGCATCGCCCATGACTTCAACAATATGCTCACCGCCATCAACGGTTATGCGGAGATGATGCTTCCCAATGTGAAAGGGCTGGGCATGGTGGAAGAGGGCATGGAGGAGATCCTCAAATCCGGAAAGCGCGCGGCGTCCCTGACCCATCAGCTTTTGGCCTATAGCCGCCAGCAGATCATGGCCTTCCAACTTTTGGATCTGAACAAGGTCGTCAGCAATCTGGGCGGCCTGCTGAAGAGGCTGATCCGCGAGGACATCGTCATTTCCTTCCACCTGGAGAACGGGCTCCCCAATATCAAGGCCGATCCCACCCAGACCGAGCAAATCATCCTGAACCTGGTCCTCAATGCGCGGGACGCCTTGCCCCACGGTGGGCGCATCGAGATCTCCACCTTCCTCCTGCGCGTGGATCGGGATGATTCCCGGGAATTCCCGAGCGTCGAGAAGGGAACCTATATCCGGCTGACCGTCAGGGACAATGGCATCGGCATGGACGATAAGATCAAGAACCGGATCTTCGAGCCTTTTTTCACGACCAAGGAAATCGGCAAAGGCACGGGCATGGGACTTTCCACGGCCTATGGCATAGTGAAGCAGACGGCCGGCCATATCCTTGTCGAAAGCGAAATCGGCAAAGGCTCCCTGTTCACGGTCCTCTTCCCCATCGCCAAGGGCGCCAAGCCGGCCCAGGAAATATCGACGCTCTCCCCCTCCATAAACCATTCCGGCAAAGGCACCCTGCTAGTGGTCGAGGATGAGGAAAGCGTGCGCTTGTTCCTCGGCAAGCTACTGCAATCCAAAGGCTATAACGTCCTCATCGCCAGGCACGGCGAGGATGCGCTGGCTATCGAGTCCGGCTATCCGGGGGAAATCCATCTGATGCTGGCCGATATGGTGATGCCGGGTTTGAACGGCCGCGAGCTGGCGGAAAAACTTGCGCGCAAGCGGCCGGCGATGAAAATCATTTTCATGTCCGGCTATACCGACGATGCGCTTCTCAACCACAGCTTCCCCGACGGGGAGGTCAACCTGCTGAAAAAACCTTTTTCACCTTCGGTCTTATTTGAGACCTTGGCGCGCGCCTTGTCGCAATTGCCCGTGGAGAAAACCTCCTCGCCCCTGCTCCCACATTAGTAGGAAACTAAACGTGGGGCAATCGTCGGACAAGGCCGGGATCCCTATCCCGATGACCGTCAGGCCATCATCGCCTTGATCAGGCGCGAGATCATGGGAGAATGCTCGCCCTCATGGAAAATCAGGAGAAGCAGATCATCGGCGACGGTGGCGAAGTGGCTGTGCATATAATCGAAGGGCTTGGTCATCGGGGCCTCGAGGAAGGATCCGAATTTTTCCACGATCCCGAAGCTGTACTCCCGATAGGCTTCCAAAAGACGCGCGAACGACGGCGTCTCCGAATCGTAATCCAAGGGAGACGAACCGTCGCGGAAGTATTTCCGGAAACCCAAATCGACCGGCAGGGCCTCGCCGCGGCGGACGAACCAATGGGCCAGTTGCACGTGGAGCATATGGCCGATATGCCAATGCACGCAGTTGCGGAATCCCGCAGGCACGGTCAAGGCCTGCGCTTCGGTCAGGTGCTCGATGCGGGCCAGGACATCCTTGCGGATACCTTCGAGGAGGGAAACGGCTTTGACGGTGCAGGGTGTCGGGGCTGGTATCATGCTTGTCCTCGCAATCGGTTGATCGGGATCAGATATAGGCGCGATAGAAAAAATAAGCCGTCATGGCCGATGCAATCAAGGCGATCAGGCGTCTTACCGTGATTGGATTGATTCTCTGGACCAGGTTGCCCGCGCCATACCCGCCGATGACGCAACCCACCGTCATGACCAGGCATCTGGACCAGGCGACCTTGCCCTCGGCGACGAATATGACCATACCGATTCCGTTGATGATCATCACGAGCAAGGTCTTGATGGCATTCATCTCGTGGATATCTTCCATGCCGATGAGGGCCAAAACGGCCAAGGTCATGATGCCCATGCCGCCTCCGAAATAGCCGCCATAAACGGCGATCATAAACAAAAGGAAATAGACTCCGAAGGCTGGGAAGGTTTTTTCCATTCCCCGATGCGACACCAGACGGGCGGTGATGGCCTTTCCGAAAATGAAAAGCAAGGTGGCGAATAATAAGAGGAAGGGCAGTAGCCCCATGAAGAACGCATTGGTTGAATACAGCAGCAGGAATGCGCCCAAGGTCGCCCCCCCCAAGGCCAGTACGAGGTAGATGCCGAGCGGATGCTTATGGGCCTGGAGATTGCGGCGATAGGCGAACATGCTGGCCAGGATACCCGGCCAGACCGCGATGGTGCCGCTGGTATTGGCGATAATGGGCGCCACGCCGGTGAAGATGAAAGCCGGCAAGGTGATGAATCCTCCACCGCCCGCCAGGGCATTGAGTCCACCGGCAAGCAGGCCGGCGAAGAACAGGAGTAGGGCTTGAAACGGGGACATGCATTCTCAAGCTACGTAGGAGCGGGAAATGTTTAAAGAGGGGAACGGCTAGGCGGACGCTACTTCCCTCAGGTAAGCCCTCCAACCTCCGAGTCGGGTGATGTCCCGGGTTTCCCCCGCCCCTTTACCCACGGCATATCCTTCGCATAGGAATCCTTTGACCTTTTCCCCGGTCTCCAGCTCCACCGATCCGATGCATAAGGGTTCCTTGACTTTATCCAGGAAGGCGCCCATGGCTCCAGTCGACAATTCCCAGACCTCGACCTCCACCGCGCCGCCGCCCTGCGCCACCCGCACCAGACCGGGGATTTTGCGGCCGAACCGTTCCAGGACATAAAGCCGGTAATACGGGCTGGTCCGACATGCGCCCACGAGCCGTCCCTCCAGATCGGTCAATTGGCTATTCAAGGATTGGCCGCTAAGATGAAGGCCGACCACCGCCAGCCGCACGCTTTCCCTGGACGGATGATCCGCTGGACTAAGCATGGATTCCGGATTCCGATCTTGCGATACGGGAATGGGGAGCGCATGTCCGGTCGCACCCATGGGCAGGCCGCTACGCTCATGGAAGGACGCGCCGAGAGCAGCCAGAAAACCTTCTTGGAAGGCCTTGGCCAGGCAGGTCACGCCGAAGGGACGTCCACTGGACCTTAGGCCCGCGGGAATGGCTATCGCGCTTAGGTCAAGGAGATTGGCGAAGTTGGTATAGTAGCCCAAGCGAGTATTCAGGCGTACCGGATCCGCATCGACTTCCGCGATGGTGAAATGGGATGCCGCGGTGGGAACCAGCAGGAAATCCATTTCCTGGAAGGCCGCGGCCGCGGCGACCCGCAATTCCTTGAGACGGTAATAGGCCTTGAACCCGTCGACCGCGGAGAGGGACTTGGCTGGCGCCAGGATCCCCCGTAACACGGGTAATACCTCCTCCGGATGGGACTCGAGGAATTCCCCGAATGCCGCCTGGCGCTCCGCCAACCAAGGGCCTTGATAGAGCAGGGCGGCCGTTTCCGCGAAGGGGCCGAAGGGAATTTCGACTTTCACGCCGCCCATGGATTCCAGACGCGCGCAGGCTTGCCGAAACAGATCCGCCGCCTCCATGTCCCCGAAGAATTCCAGATGCTTTTGATCGGGCACGCCGAAACGGAATCGGCCGGACCAGGTCGGGGCAACCTTCCCGAAACCCGGCCGGATGGCCGACGCATCCGGAGCCGACGACCCAGAGTTTTTTTCCCATGCCCGTGGAGCCTCCCTGGAAAAAGGATCGCCCGCATCCGGACCTTTCGCAAGGTTGCAGACCTCCATGGCATCGCCGCAGGTCAGGGCGAAAACCGAAACACAGTCCAGGGAACGGCAAGCGGGGAAAACGCCGGTCGCCGGAATCAATCCACGGGTCGGTTTGAGGCCGACGATGTTATTGAAGCCGGCTGGAACTCTTCCCGAACCTGCGGTATCGGTTCCCAAGGCGAAACTGACGAGGCCGGCCGCCACGGCGATGGCGGAACCGGAGCTCGATCCTCCGGAGATGTACCTCGGATCAAAGGCATTGCGTACGGCACCATAGGGAGAGCGTGTAGCTACCAGGCCGGTCGCGAACTGATCCATATTGGTTTTGCCGATTAGAATCGCCCCGGCCGCCTCCAGCCGAGCGATCGAGATCGCGGTCGACTCCGGAGAATAGGCCAAGGCCGGACATCCCGCCGTGGTTTGCATGCCGGCCACATCGAAATTGTCCTTTACAGCGAAGGGAATCCCGAAAAGCGGAAGCGGAGGGCAGGTCGCACCAGGAGCAGCCATGGATAATAATGATTCCGCCCTTGCGAGCACCATGTCCCAGGGCGTTCGGGAAATCCAGACGGAAGGATCCGGATATTCCTCGCATCGTTGGCGGAGGGTTTCCAAAACCTGGAGGAGCAGACGCGGATTCCCTTGATAGAGGTCCTGAAGACTCCGAAGATCGAGGCTGGATTTTCGCACGCGTTCCATCGTTCCCACTTTCAAAATCATTTCCGGAACTGGTCTGATTCGAAAGGAAAAATTGGAGCAAGTTTACGACCAGTTTCATTTGCAAATAGGTTTCCTTGTACAATCACCGACAATTGTTCCCGCCTTTCCGAATCGGCCCTGACCAATCAAGACCTTTGCTGCCAATAGATGCCAATTTCAATTTTCAAATTGCCCATTAATGACAATCCGATTGGAAACCAGGTTCCGTGCTAAATTGGATGCGGAAAGGATTTAAAAAGGATGCAAAAAATCTCTGGTATGATGATTGCGCTTGGGATTCGCGAACCCTCAGGGAGATGATGTCATGACCGACCCCATATATGCGAAGATTCACGAGCAGTTCCGAACCATTTTAAAATTCCTGGCTTTGCTGTTCCTGGTCTTGGTAGGCCTACAGGTGGGCGCGCGCGCGGCCACACCGCTCAAAATTGCCTATAGCGATTGGCCGGGATGGGTGGCCTGGGATGTCGCCGTCCAAAAGGGCTGGTTCAAGGAAGCCGGTGTCGATGTCGAGTTCATCTGGTTCGAATATGTCCCTTCCATGGATGCCTATTCCGCCGGCAAGGTGGACGCCGTTTGCATGACCAATGGCGATGCCTTGGTGACGGGGGCCAATGGCAAGCCCGCCAAAGGCATCCTGCTCAATGATTTCAGCAATGGGAACGATATGGTGGTGGCCAAGGCGGGAATCAAATCGATCAAGGATTTGAAAGGCAAGAAAATTGGCGTGGAAGTCGGATTCGTCGATCACCTCCTGCTGCTCAAGGGTTTGGCGGCCAATGGCCTGACGGAGAAGGACGTAACCTTGGTGAACATGCCGACCAATCAGACCGCCCAGGCCCTGGCTTCCGGATCGGTCTCCGCCATCGCCGCTTGGCAGCCGAATTCCGGACAGGCTTTGAAGGACTCTCCGGGTTCCACGGCCATATATACGAGCGCCGATGCACCCGGCCTCATCTACGATCTTCTTTATGTTAACCCGGAAAGCCTGTCCAAGCGAAAAGAGGATTGGAAGAAGGTGACCCAGGTTTGGTTCAAGGTGGTCGATTATATCAAGGATGACAAGAACAAGCCGGAATACCTGAAGATCATGAGCGCGCGGGTGGGTCTCAAGCCCGAGACCTATGAACCGCTGATGAAAGGGACCCATCTCCTCAACCTCGCGGAAAACAAACAGCACCTCAAGGAAGGCAAGGATCTCGCCTCCGTTTACGGTTCCTCCCTAATCGTGGATGATTTCAATATGAAGAATGCCGTTTACAAAACGGCCCAGTCCGTCCCCGCTTATTTCGATCCGAGCCTGATTCCGGAGATGAAGTAAACGTGGAGAGAGTCACGAAGGTCGCCGCCCCTGCTGCCCTGATTTCCTTTGCGGGCCCTTCCCGTTCCGGACCGGCTTCGGCGCCCGCGACTTCCAAAGCGCGATCCGGCCCACCCAAGAATAGGTCGCCGCTGTTCCAGGTCCGCAAGAACGTCAATAGACGCGCGTCCTTCTGGCTGACCCAGGGGGCCTTCATCCTGCCATTGCTGATCTGGTGCGCTGTCAGTTACCTGCCCTTCGCCTGGCATCCCATGATTAAAATCGCGGACCCGGGCGGCGTGGATTATTTCCAAACGGGCATGCAGGTGGATCGATCCGAATTCAGGGAACAGAACCTCAAGCAAATCGCCCAAGCCGGCAGGCCAGCCACCGGCATCCGGGAGAATCCCGTCTACCTTCCCGCCCCGCACCAGGTGGCCAAGGCCCTGGTCACGGCCTTCCTGACTCCGCCCGTCCGCGCGGGCGAACCCTGGTTGCATGAGAGCCTGGGCCATAGCATCCGTATCATCGTCCTCGGCTTCCTGTTTTCCGCCTTGATCGGTCTGCCGCTGGGTTTGCTCTGCGGCTCGTTCGCCTTGATGTCGCGCCTCTCCGAACCCTTCGTGGACTTCATCCGTTACATGCCGGCCCCAGCCTTCGGCGCCTTGTCCGTGGCCATCCTCGGCATCGACGACGCGCCCAAGGTGGCCATCATTTTCATCGGGACTTTTTTCCAGATGGTGCTCGTGGTCGCCAATACCACCCGCTCCTTGCCCCAGCCCCTTCTGGAGGCCGCGCAGACCCTGGGCGCCAAGCGCCGCCAATTATTGCTGCATGTGGTGGTCCCGGGAGTATTGCCATTGCTGTACCGGGACATGCGCATCCTGCTCGGCTGGGCCTGGACCTATCTCATCGTCGCCGAGCTCATCGGGGCGAGCTCCGGCATCAGCTTCTTCATCTACCAACAGGCCAAATACAGGAACTACGACAATGTCTATGCGGCCATCATCCTCATCGGGCTGATAGGACTTCTGACCGACATGGGATTGAAATCGCTCGGCAAGGTATTCTTCCCCTGGGAAAAGGCCGACCGATAATATGGGAGGTAACATAGAAGATACCTTGGTCCTTCCCGATTACCGCGACCTCTCGCCGGGCCTGCGCAAGCGGTTCCAGGGCATCGAGGCCCGGGAAACCTTGCTGGAGATCGAGGGCCTGAGGAAGGAATTCCCCGGGCCGGAAGCGAGCCCGCCCATCCTCGGGGATATTTCGTTCCAGGTCAAACGCCGGGAATTCATCTGCGTAATCGGCGCCTCCGGATGCGGAAAATCGACCTTGCTCCGCATCCTGGGCGGGTTGGAAAGCTACGGGCATGGCTCCGTCAAGGTGGATGGCAGGCAGGTGGAAGGCCCGGGAGCGGATCGCGGAATGGTGTTCCAGGAATACACCTTGTTCCCCTGGCTGACCGTGAAAAAAAACGTCATGTTCGGGCCGCGCATGGCGGGGCAAGGTCAGGATGCTTCCGAAGCCGAAGCTTTGCAATGGCTGGAAATGGTCGGGTTGTCCGACCGCGCCAATGCCTATCCGCACCAGCTTTCCGGCGGCATGAAACAGCGCGTGGCCATCGCGCGCGCGCTCGCGAATTATCCGCCCATCCTGCTCATGGACGAACCCTTCGGGGCTCTCGATGCACAGACGCGCTGCCAGATGCAGCGGCACCTCCTGCAAATCTGGAAGAACGTCGATGTCACCGTCCTTTTCGTCACCCACGATCTCGACGAGGCCATCTTCCTGGCGGATCGTATCGTGGTGCTGGGCGCGCGGCCGGGGCGCATCCTGGAAATCATCAAGGTGCCGGTGGAGCGGCCGCGCCATCAGGACCAATTGCTCTCGCCGCATTTCCTGGCGGTCAAGAAGCGGCTGGAACATCTCATCCATCCGGACGATCCGGATGCGGTCAAGGACCTGCCGCTCATCCGCATGACCCAGGTGGGCGATGAGGCGGAATCCTAAGGATGGAACGGCATGCACAAGGAGTTCGCCATGGGCGATGACGAAATGATTCTGACCGATACCCTGCGGGGCGGCGCCATGTGGTCCTGGAGGCTGAAACGCGGAACGTCCCTGCGCCTCATGGACAAGGAAGGCGGGGCCAATGTCTCCGCCCTTTTCCTCAATGCGGACGCCCCCCTGGAGCGCTATAACATGCCGGATACCCTAAAGGCGCAGTTCATCGCCTATCTCACCAAGGGAAACGTCCTCTATTCCGATATGGGGCGCATCCTATGCTCCATCGTCGCGGATACCTGCGGCTGGCACGATACCTTGGGAGGCTGCACGGATGCGCGGATGACCGAAGCCAAATACGGCCCCTCCTCCTACCAGCAGGATCGCAATTCACGCATCAGGAACGGCCGGGACAACTTCCTCGTCGAACTCGGCAAGCATGGCTTGGGCAAAAGGGATCTGCCCGTGAACCTGAACTTTTTCAGCAAGGTGACCGTGGATGAGGATGGCAACCTGGGTTTCCGCGGGGACAATTCCCTGCCCGGCGCCCTGGTGGAGTTGCGCGCGGAGATGAACGTCCTGGTGGTGCTTTCCAATACGCCCCACCCCATGGATCCCAACTCCCACTACGCTCCCAAACCGGTGGGACTGCAAATCAGGAAATCACCACCGCCATCCGCCGATGACCTTTGCCGGAAATTCCGATCCGAGAATGCCCGCGGCTTCCTCAATACCGAAATCCTGTTCCGGTAGGCGCCGGCAAACTGCCCAACTGCATAAGGGAAAAATCATGCCCACCTTAGTCTATACCGAAAGCGCGCATCGTCCCGGAGATGCCGTGCACGATGAAATCCTCCCCGCCGGCCAGGGCTGGGTGCATCCTCTGCGCGCGGGCCAATACCTCCGCATTCTGGATCTCGAAGGCAACCAGGCGGTGGACACCTTGTTCTATGCCGCCGCCGATCCGACGGACAGGTATGATGCCATAGCCACCATCCGGGCCCAGGGCAATATCTTCCTGACCACGGGCACGGGCCTTTATTCCAGCGAGGGAAACGTCCTTCTCACCATAACGGCCGATACCTGCGGCCGCCACGATACCTTGGGCGGGGCCTGTTCCGCGGAAAGCAATACGGTCCGGTACGCCTTGGACAAGCGCCATATGCATAGCTGCCGCGACAGCTTCCTGCTCGAGATCGCCAATTCCGGGAACGGCATCGGCAAGCGGGACCTGGCTTCCAATATCAACTTCTTCATGAACGTGCCGGTTACCCCCAAGGGCGAACTCACCTTCGCCGACGGAGTCTCGGCGCCAGGGAAATACGTGGAGATGCGCGCGGAGATGGATGTCATCGTGCTCATATCCAATTGCCCCCAGCTCAACAATCCCTGCAATGCCTACAATCCCACACCCATCCGCCTCCTGATCTGGGATCCCTGATGTTCGCGAAAGTCCTCATCGCCAACCGCGGCGAAATCGCCTGCCGCATCATCCGCACCCTGCGACGCCTGGGCATCCGTTCCGTGGCGGTCTATTCGGAAGCCGATATCGGATCCTTGCACGTCTCCTCCGCGGACGAAGCCTATTGCATCGGACCCGCGGCCGCAGGGGCCAGTTACCTGGACCAGGCGCGCCTATTGGAAACCGCCCGGCGCTGCGGCGCGGAAGCCATCCATCCCGGCTACGGATTCCTGAGCGAGAACGCCGGTTTCGCCGAGGCCTGCGCGGCGGCCGGCATAGCGTTCATCGGCCCCACGCCCTCCCAGATCCGCGACTTCGGCCTCAAGCATACGGCCCGGGCCCTGGCGGAACGGAGCGGCGCGCCCCTTTTGCCCGGCACCGGGCTTTTGTCCGGCCCGGCGGAGGCTGCGGAACAGGCGCAACGTATCGGTTACCCCGTCATGCTCAAGAGCACGGCCGGGGGCGGCGGCATCGGCATGCAGATCTGCCGGGACGCGCAAGCGATAGCCTCCGCATGGGATGGCGTGAGCCGCTTGAGCGAGAGCAATTTCAAGCATGGCGGGATCTATCTCGAGAAATTCGTCGAGCGGGCGCGCCATATCGAGGTCCAGGTTTTCGGCGACGGGAAAGGCAAGGTCATCGCGCTGGGCGAACGCGATTGCTCCGCCCAAAGGCGCAACCAGAAGGTGATCGAAGAAACGCCTGCACCCGGTTTGAGCGCGGAGCTCCGGGGCCGGTTGGCCAGGGCCGCCGTGCGGCTCTGCGAATCCGTAGGCTACCGGAGCGCGGGCACGGTGGAATTCGTGCTCGGGGAGGAGTTCTATTTCCTCGAGGTGAATACGCGGCTGCAGGTGGAACACGGCGTCACCGAAGAGGTGACGGGTATCGATTTGGTGGAGTGGATGATCCGGCTGGCCGCTGGCGAACTGGACGATCTGGAAAGCCTGAAACGCGGGCCGAGGGGCCATTCCATCCAGGCCCGCATCTATGCCGAGAATCCGCGGCTGGAATTCCGTCCCTCCTCCGGCCTTCTGACCTCGGTCCATTTTCCCCCCGGCGTCCGCGCCGATACCTGGGTCGAGAACGGGAGCGAAGTCTCGCCCTTCTATGATCCCCTGCTGGCCAAGCTCATCGTGCACGGCTCGGATCGCGCGGAGGCGCTGGCCAAGCTCCAAAACGCCCTGGACGCGACGCGTCTGGACGGCATCGAAACCAATTTGGAATTCCTGCGGGCCCTGGCCAGGGAACCGATATTCACCGAGGGCCGGATCACGACCCGCTTCCTGAGCGGATTCCAATATGCATCGCATTCCATCGATGTGCTGCAACCGGGAGCGCAGACCACGATCCAGGATTATCCCGGCCGAGTCGGCTATTGGGATGTGGGCATCCCCCCTTCCGGTCCCTTCGATCCGCTGGCTTTCCGCTATGGCAATCGGATCCTGGGCAATCCTGAACATGCCGCGGGACTTGAGATCACGGTCTCGGGGCCCACGCTCCGGTTCAACCGGGACAGCATCATCGTCCTGACGGGAGCCAGCCTACGCGCCACCTTGGCGGACCCCGGGATCGCGTCCGGCAGCCTGGGTAACCTGGACGTTTCCTTCTGGGAACCCGTAAAGGTCAGGGCCGGATCGGTCCTGAAGCTCGGCGCCATCGCGGGCGCGGGCATGCGCGCCTATCTATGCGTGCTCGGGGGACTGGACGTGCCCGCCTATATGGGCAGCCGGTCCACCTTCACCTTGGGGAAATTCGGAGGGCATGGCGGCCGCGTCCTGCGCGCTGGCGACGTTCTGCGCCTCCAACCGGGGACGGATAAGGCTCCCCGGATGATCCCGCTGCCGCCGGAACTCCGTCCAGGCCATTCCCATGCCTGGGAGATAGGCGTCCTCTACGGTCCCCATGGTTCCCCGGATTATTTCACGGCGGAAGACATCGAGGAATTCTTCGCGGCCACCTGGGAAGTCCACTATAACTCCAACCGCACCGGCGTGCGGCTGATCGGACCCAAGCCGCTCTGGGCCCGACCCGACGGCGGCGAGGCCGGCCTCCATCCTTCCAATATCCATGACAATGCCTATGCAATCGGTTCGATCGATTTCACCGGCGACATGCCCATCCTGCTCGGTCCCGACGGGCCCAGCCTGGGAGGGTTCGTATGCCCGGCCGTAATCGCGCAAGCCGAGCTCTGGAAAATGGGGCAAGTGAAACCCGGCGATAAGATCCGCTTCCTCCGGCTCACCTTGCAGGAAGCCCGCACCTTGGAATCGGACCAGGAAGAATCGCTCCGCAGCTTGCGCCTTCCCGCAGCCATCGCCCCATCGCTTTCCCCCTTCTCGGCCCCATCCTTCCATGCTTCCACCGCCTCCATTCCGGCCCATGTTTCCGGTGCCGGTTGCGCTGTCCTGTATCATGCTCCCGCCCGGGGAGATCGTATGGAAGTCCGCTATCGTCGCAGCGGCGATCGCAACCTGCTCGTGGAGTACGGTTCCCCAGTCCTCGATCTCAACCTCCGCTTCCGCGTCCATGCCCTCACCGAATACCTGCGCGGCCGGAACCTGGAAGGCGTGATCGATCTCACGCCCGGGATCCGGTCCCTGCAAATCCATTTCGACAGCCGCATCCTGCCCATGGAAAAGGCCCTGGGCATCCTCATCGAAGCGGAAGACAAGCTCCCCGCCATCGCGGATATGGAAATCCCCACGCGCATCGTCCACATGCCCCTGTCCTGGGATGACGAGGCCATCCATGCCGTGATCCGGAAGTACGTCCAATCCGTGCGCGCCGATGCGCCCTGGTGCCCGAGCAATATCGAATTCATCCGCCGCATCAACGGACTCGCCAGCATCGAGGATGTCTATAAGACGGTCTTCAATGCGGAATACCTCGTCATGGGCCTGGGCGATGTCTATCTCGGCGCGCCCGTCGCCACGCCCTTGGATCCCCGTCACCGCCTGGTTACCACCAAATACAATCCCGCCCGCACCTGGACGGTCGAGAACGTGGTCGGAATCGGCGGCGCCTATATGTGCATCTATGGCATGGAGGGACCGGGCGGCTATCAGCTGTTCGGAAGGACGGCCCAAGTCTGGAATACCTACCGCCAGACCGCGGATTTCCGCGAAGGGAAACCCTGGCTGCTGCGCTTCTTCGATCAGATCCGCTTCCATCCGGTCAGCGGAAAGGAATTGCTGGAGTTCCGGGAGGATTTCGTACGCGGACGCGCCGAGCTCAAGATCGAGCCGCATGTCTTCCGGCTACGGGAATACAACCGCTTCCTGACCGACAACCACGACGATATCGAAGCCTTCCGGCAAAAGCAACAGGCCGCCTTCCGCGCGGAGCGGGATCGCTGGCAGAGGGCGGATTCCCTTGCGGCCGCCAGCAATCCGATCGAAGCGGAAGAGAGTAACCTTAATGTTACCCATGGGAAGGATGAGGTCGCCTTGGATGGACTGGCCGTGGAGGCGCATCTCTCGGGGAATGTCTGGAAGATCCTGGTTTCGCCGGGCGATCGCGTCGAGGCGGAAGCGCCCTTGCTCATCCTGGAAAGCATGAAGATGGAGTTTACGGTGACTGCACCCTCAGCGGGGACGATTGCAAAAGTGCTTTGCAAGGAAGGCATCCTGGTCACCAGCGGGCAGGCGCTAGTCCTCATGGGCTCCTGAGCCTCATTTTCTGCAGAATCGAAAATTTTCTCCATCCATCATCGACGGATTGACTTTTTGAAATCAATCGTTTGTACTTAAACCGTATGGATAAGAACGGTTGTCCCGACTCGGAAAAGGCAAAAAGAGCCTCGCTTGCTGGTTGCAGATGATCCGCACCTATGACCACCTGCAAAGCCAGCTGGCGACCTTGCTTCAGAAGCATAATCCGACCGTCCCCCAGTTCGAAGTCCTGTCCACCCTGGCCGTGGCCGATTGCACCAACCAACAGGAGCTGGCCGGCCGACTGCAGGTTACCAATGGCAACCTGCTGGGTACGGCCCGGAGATGGATGAATCCGTCCTGATGAAACATGCAGGTAACCCTGGTCTCCAAGCCCCGAGGGGATGGGGCGCCATGGCTCCAAGGGCTCTCAAATTCCGGTTTACATCCAGGTTACGGCCCTCATCCATACGCAATAAACCCAATTGCGGAGGGGACCGGCGAAAAAAAGCTTTGCATTGGACCGTTATGTTTGTATCCTTACTTCAGGCCAGCTCGATTCCCCCTCCATTTGCTCGCCTTCACGGATTAGGATCCGACTTCATCCTTCTCCCTCGTAAAAATCCAGGTACCGGTCCTAGGGGGACTAACTCAGGACCCGGTGACACCTGTCCCATACCGAAGCGTCAAAGGAGCACCTGTTGCTTTTCAAAGATTTGAATCTTATTCCGTCCATTTTATCCGCCGTTGAAGCCCAAGGCTATACGGCCCCCTCGCCCATCCAGGCGGCCTCCATTCCCCCCATCCTCGAGCGTAAGGATCTCATCGGCTGCGCCCAGACCGGCACCGGCAAGACCGCGGCTTTCGCCTTGCCCATCCTCCAGAACCTGATGGCCTCCAAGCCCTCGGTCCCGAACTGCATCCGTGCCCTGATCCTCACTCCCACCCGCGAGCTCGCCGCCCAGATCGAGGAGAATTTCATCGCCTACGGCAAGAACCTCCCATTGCGCACGACCGTGATTTTCGGCGGCGTTGGAGAAGGCCCGCAGAAGGCCCAACTCCGCCGCGGCGTCGACATCCTCATCGCGACTCCCGGCCGCCTGATCGATCTCCTCGGCCAACGCGCGCTGACCTTAAGCCACCTGGAAATCTTCACCCTCGATGAAGCCGATCGCATGCTCGACATGGGTTTCGTCCATGACGTCCGCCGCATCTGCGCCCTGCTGCCCGCGCATCGCCAGACCCTGTTCTTCTCCGCGACCATGCCTCCCGAGATCCGCAAGCTGGCCGACGGCCTGCTCCGCAATCCCGTGCGCGTGGAAGTGACTCCGGTCTCCTCCACGGTCGACAAGATCGAGCAAGGGCTCTACTTCGTCCGCCAGGATTCCAAATCGGCCCTGCTCAAGCATGTCCTTTCCGATCCGTCCGTGAAGCGGGCCCTGGTCTTCACGCGCACCAAGCACGGCGCCGACCGGCTCCGCAAAGCCCTGGACGCGAACAATATCCCGTCCGAAGCCATCCACGGCAACAAGTCCCAAGGCGCGCGCCAACGGTCCCTGGCCAATTTCAAGGAAGGCACCACCCGCGTACTGGTGGCCACGGACCTCGCGGCCCGCGGCATCGACGTGGACGACATCACCCACGTGGTGAATTACGATCTCCCCGCCGAACCGGAAACCTATGTGCATCGCATCGGCCGCACGGCCCGCGCGGGCGCCTCGGGCATCTCCCTGTCCTTCTGCGGACCGGACGATCGCGGCCTCCTGGCCAGCATCGAAAGGCTCATCAAGAAGCGCATCAACGTGGTGGACACGCCCGCTTTCGACAATGTCATGATCCAGGCTCCCCGCGAGACCCGCGGATCCGAGAACGGCCGCTCGCGTCGCCCGGATCACAACGGCGGGAGCCGCAACGGCGGCCAGAACAACGCGCGTCGCAGCAATGGCGGAGGCAATGGCGGCCAGGGACGGAGCGACCTCCAGGTTTCCCATCTCCCGCGTTCGCAGGGCCAGTCACAGCCCGCGAGATCCACGCAACCCGCACGGGAAAGCGCGCCCCAGGCATCCGAGGCCAATAGCTTCGGTCGTCGCAACCAGAGCAGCTCCAAGGCTCCCGGCAAACGTCGCGGCGGAGGCCAAGGCCAGGGCATGCCTTTCGCCCGGGAATATTTCAGCAATAAGGATTGAAGCGACCGCGGTTTCCGCCGCGTGAAATAAAACCGGTCCAAGATCGGAAAAATAAACAGGCCTCCGGGGATTCAGTCCTCGGAGGCCTTTCTTCTAGAGGTAACGCTTGCGGTACTGAAGCGGCGTGAAGCCCACGTTCTCCTTGAAGTGGCTTTTGAGGTAATCGACCGCCGGGCTTATCCCTGCAAACCTCTCCCCGCGCGGATCCGGACCCCGGTATTCCTGGATGGTGCCCATCACGCCGATGGCCTGACCGGTCTTGGAAAGGACCGGCAGCTTGTGGGTGAGATACCATTCCGGTATGCCCTGTGCGTTGAGGAAGAGTTCCACGATGCCCAGCAAAGGGCGGCCGGAATCGAGGATCTTCAAATCGTCGCTGCGGTATTTCTCCGCGAGTCGGCGCGGCAGGAGTTCGAAATCCGTCCTGCCGATGAAATCCGTTTCATTCTCGAAGCCGTAGAGCCGGACCAATTCCTCGTTCGCGAACAGGATTTGTCCTGTACGGTTTTTCACAAAAAAGAGAACGCCGGGAAGATGATCGAACAGGCGATTGAAATGGAATTCCGGGCTGATCTCGGAAAGAAATTGGACTTTCTTTTCCGTGGCTTCTGGGTTTTTAAGCAAGGTTAGCCCCGATTCCTCTCCGAGTTGAAAGCTACTCGCCAATCAGTCTAAGTATAATGCCGGTTTTTTCATTTTTCCCGATAAAAATCGCCAAGATTTCCAAAACTTTTAACCCAACCTTTCCACTCAACCCGAGCGGCCGGTCTCTCTTGATAGTAAATTGAAGCCTGGGGGTCGGCATGGCTCATACGAAAATCGCCCCCATCTAATAATGAATGAGGGAAAAATGGCAATCAAACAAGAAGATCCCGTTTTCGCAAAAGTAGTACGCGGCCGCATCAAGCAGGCCCTGACGCGCTGGTGCCTGCATGACCTGGGCGACAAATGGTCGGTGGAAAAAATCTGCGAAGTCGCCAATCGCCTGGGCGTCCCTGCCTTGGAAGTCGTTCCGCCGGAAGATTTCCCGCTGCTCAAGAAACACGGCCTCGTCTGCGCCCTGACCACGTCGCATCTGTTCGTGCGCGGCATGAACAATCCGCTGCATTGGGACGAATGCATCCCGCTCTTGCGCACCGGCATCGACGCCAGCGCCGAATATGGATTCCCCAATGTCGTGACCTTCACCGGTTTCGCGGATACCTCCGGCGCCGAAAAGGGCAGCATGGTCAGCCGCGAACAAGGCATCAAGAACTGCGTGGAAGGATACAAGCGCATCGTCGGGCATGCGGAGAAAAAAAAGGTGGCCCTCTGCCTGGAGCCTCTCAATACGCGCGACGGCGCCGATATGAAAGGGCATCCGGGTTATCAAGGCGATCATATGGACTTCTGCCTGGAGGTCATCGAGAAGGTGGGCTCCCCCGCACTGAAACTTTTATTCGACGTATACCACGTGCAAATCATGGAAGGGGACCTGATCCGCCGCCTCCGCGCCGTGCATCAGCATATCGGGCACGTACAGGTAGCGGGCAATCCCGGCAGGGGCGAAATGGACGCGAATCAGGAAGTCAATTATCCCGCGATCATGCGCACCTTACTGGAAGTCGGCTATGCGGGTTATGTTGGGCTGGAATTCATTCCCACGCGGGATGCGATGCAATCCGTCATCGAAGCCGTGACCCTGTTGGATGTCTGAAGGAAAGGAAGCTTGGATAGACGGAGGCTTTCCCAGACGACCCTGAAGAAGTTCCCGGATACCATGCCGGTCGATATTGATCCGGCCCAAAGCGACAACTGCGCTTCCGAGCCGTCCGTCAAGACTCGAAGGGATAGATGACGCCGCCGCGCGGCCGCACGGGCACCTGCCCTCGGAACCCCTTGCGCACGAGCTCCTTCTCCAGGTATTGCATCAGGAACCCATGGCTGACGATGAGGATGCGCTGGCCCTTGCGATGACGCGAAAGCAGCAGTTCCAGGAAATCGGCGATCCGTTTCATGGTCTGGGTGCGGTTCTCATTCTGGGCCTTATGATCGAAGAACCAACCAACCCGGCTGGAGGAGGCCAAGCCTAAAAGCATTCTGGAATTATAACCTCCACCAGTTCCACTTTCCCAACATCTTCATGAAGGCCGGTACCAGCAGGACTCGGACCACGGTCGCATCGACAATCACGGCCACGGCCAGGCCCAGGCCCAGCATCTGCGCCACCACCACGCGGGCGAAGGCGAAAGCCCCGAATACGGCCGCCATGATCAAAGCCGCGCTGGTGATGATGGGGCCCGTCACCGACAGCCCCTCGGCTACCGAACCAACATTGTCCCCGGTTCCCAGGAACACCTCGCGGATGCGGCTCAAGAGGAAGACCTCGTAGTCCATGCTCAGGCCGAACATGATGCAGAAGAGCATCAGGGGAATGGTCAGGGGCACGACCAAGCAGGGGCCCGGAGTCCCGAACAGCGCATGGCCATACCCGAGCTGGAAGACGAACACCACCATCCCATAGCCGGCCAGGACCGAAAGCGCATTCATAATCAGGGCCTTGAGGGCCACGATCGGCGCGCGGAAAAAATACAGTAAAGCCGCCGCGGTCACCGCCAGGACGAAGGCGACGGTGGGCGGATAGGCTGCGATCATGGCCTGGTCGAAATCATTGTAGTAGACGGCCTGGCCGCCCGGATCCACGGTAACATCCGGGATACCCAGCCAGCCGGGGATGTCCCGCGCCAGTTTCTTCTCCTGCTCCAATCCCACATCGGGACGAAGCATCACCTGCATGAGCAGGGACTTCCCGTCCCGGCTGATGAAGAATTCCTTCACCGAAGGGAATTGCTCGAAAGCGGCTCCGGCATCGGACCAGAGGCGGGTATACTTGGCGAGCGGCCAATCATCGGCGAGATCCACCGGTCCGAAGATCCGCGCGACGGCGGAATCGCGGCGGATGCGCGCGGAGAAGGCATAGAGCGCGGGAATGCGTTCCGGCGCCAGCAACTCAGCCAGTTTTTCCAGCGGGATGTGCTGATTGGCAAAGGCGCCGAAGACGACGGAGGACAGATAGTTTGCGCGGCCGTACTGCTTCAAG
>DAINDC010000003.1:20591-29833 GCA_036732085.1 Fibrobacterota bacterium
GCCGCACCAGGCCTTGCATCCCCATGGATTCGAGCATGGCCAGGCCGCGCGAGAATTCCAGCTCGGCCGGTATGAATGGGCCTTCGGGAAAACCGAAACGGGTATAACGGCCCGGCCAGGACAGCACCAGGATGGCGATCAGGCCCGCGAGCGCGCACCAGGGCGCCTTGCACATGACCCACAGCGACCAGGCCCGCCAACGGCGGCCGCGCCGACCGCCTCCGAATTTCCGCGCCAGCGATCGAGGCCAGTCCAAGGCCGGCCCGAGCAGGAACAGCAAAGCCGGCAGGAAGGTCATCGCCGCCGCCACGGTCACGAGCACCACGATGCAGCCGCCCCAGCCCACGGAACGCGTTTCCATCAGCGGCGTGAAAAGCATACCGCCCATTCCGATCATGACGGTGAGTCCGCTGTAGAATACCGACTTGCCCGCCGTCCCCATGGCTTCCATCAGCGCCCGGGTCCTTTGCTCCCGATCCGGTCCGGCTCCGGAGCCGACCATGGCCCTGAGCGACTCCCGGTACCGATGGATGATGAGCAGGCTATAGTCGATGCCCACCGCCAAGCCGACCATGCTGGAAACGTTCTGGACCAAATTGGAAAGGACCCAAAACCGCGTCAGGAGGAAGACCAGGCCCATGCTGATGGTGGTGCAGAGGATGCCCAAGGCGAGCGGCACTCCCGCCGCGACTACGGAACCGAAGGCGAAGAGGAGGATGAGCAAGGTGATCGGGATCACGCGGAGTTCCGCCAGGGCCGTGTCCCGGGAATTGAAAAGGTTCAAATCGTAGGTCAGCGCGGAGCGGCCCGTCACCGCCCATTGCAAGCCCGGCTCCCAGCGCCTTTGCGGCTCCAGGACCGCGTCCACGGCGGCCCGCACGGACGGGATCGCCCGTTCCGCATCACGGATGGAAGCGGCCTTGATCCCGATCATCACCAAGGATCCGGAATCCGGATTGGGAAGCAGGCGCTTGTCGAGCATGGTTTCCGGAGTCAGGACGCCGGCCACTTGCGGGAGAGCCGAGAGGCTTTTTTCGACCTTGCCGATTATTGTCGCGAGGGAAGCCGCGAGGGAATCCTTGTCCATTCGCGCCGGGTTCCGATCACGTACCGTCAGGAGAAGCAACTGCGCGAACGGGTTGTCGAAGTTGACGCGTAGGAGGCTGTCGGACTTGGCGGATTGGGATCCGTTGACATCGCCCGAGCCCCCGTAGAGGCGGGCCGGAGCCTTGCGCGCCCCGATGGCGGCCAAGGCGAACAAGGCCAACCAGAAACCGATCAGGCGCCAAGGCCTGCGCGCGGCCAAAGCCCCCAAAGAGGCGAACCGGTCGGCAAAGCCGGAGAAGGTGGCCCGCTTGCTATCGGCGGGAGGGCGCAAGCGTTTCGTGGGATGGGTGGGGACTATCGCTCGTTGCCGCGGAGTGTGAAGCGATTGCGATTTGAGAAGGGATCACGACTTGGGAATGAACCGCAGAAGAGTAGGTATTCATGGCGAGCACGCGCACCCAATCGTCCGGATACGGCAAAGCGAAAGCCTCGCGCAGGAAATCCTCAGGCGTGAATTTGGCCGCGGCTTCCACGCGGACCACCCAAACCTTGCCGGCATCGGCTACAGCAGCGCCTAAAGCGCCAGGCTCGGTATCGACCGACACTTCCTCCGCCGTCAAGGCGGTGAGCAGCTTCTTCTTCAAGGAGTCCTTGCTCCATTCGCAAGTAATACGCCCGGCATTCTTCTTGAGCGTATAGCGCAAGCCATGGGCCTTGCCATAGGCATCCAGGTTCAACGGGAACGGGGAGCGGAATTCAAAGGATCCGAATTCACCCTCGGGTCTGACCGTCGGGAACTCGCCCAGGAGCTCACCCCATTGGCCCAGCGCGGCATTCACATCGGCCAGGAAGATGGGATCTGCGAGACGTTCGCGCAATAAAGCATGACCCTCCGGCAACCAATCGAGGACCATGCCGTCTTCCCCCGCCACGTAGCAGATATCTTTTCCGGCCTGGGCCCAGGACTCGCGGAAGCGCCAGAACAGGGGCGTCAGGGCTTTATCGGCGCGCATCAGGCAACTGGCTAATATCAAGGCGGGATATTTCCGCGGCAGGCCCACCACCTTTCCCGTCCAGCGCACGCCCAAGGTCAATGGCTGCGCGGATTGGCGCACCAGCTTGCGGCGATTGTCGAAACCTTCGGCATCGGCCTCATGCTTGCGGCGCAGGTCGGTGAGGAAGGTCTCTTCCTCCTTGGTCTCGCAGGCCGTGCAGGCCAGGCAGGATGCCTCCTCCTCCGTGGTCCCGAGGCAATAACCCGGATCCACGAAACGACGGGCCCGCTTATATTGCACGTGCAGGAACTCGCGGCGCACGCCGGTATCCCAACGCGTCCACGGTTTCTTGCGGCTCGCTTCCAAATCGAATCCGCCCAAGGCTTGATCATCATCGATGCCGGCGTCCGATAATTTCTTGCGGAGGACGCCCATGAAGGCGGTATCCATCTGGCGATAATAGAGGAAGCCGGTCTCGACCACGGCCTGCTTGAGCGCGGACCAAAAGCCGGGCCGATCGGCGCGGACCAGCACCTGCGAGACGTAGTTCTCGGCTTCGTCGGCGGCGCCGCGATATTCGAATCCCGCCGTGCGCGCGATATGGCCGATGCGGCGGGTATAGACATCGGGAGTAAAGGCCGGGGCGAATTCCAGCGGCGTCCAGGGGAAACGCACCAGGGGCGTGCAACTGAAGACCACGCGGGGACGGCTGCCGGTCTGGCGCATCACATCCGGCATGCGCCTGACGAAGTCCGCGAACTCGACGAAATCCTCTTCCTCTTCAAGTCCGGTGCAGATGAGGAAAACCTTGAGCTCGCGCAGAGGGCGCCGGAGCACCGCGCCCAGGGCCTTCCATAAATCGCCTTCCTCGAGCCCCTTCTGCAGGTACTTGCGCATCCGCGTGGAAATGCCTTCCATGCCGAAGGTCAGGCTGCCCTTCCCCACCGCACGCAGATAATCCAGGATGGCCGGATCGCGCGCGATCATATCGAAGCGCTGGCTCTTGAGTCCGATGGCGCTGAAGTTCTTGGACAGCGCTTCCAGCAAGGGATACAGGTCCTGGTAGAAATTGAAATTGAAGCTGAAGAGGTCGACCCCTTCCAGGCCCATATCGCGCTTGAGCTTGAGCGCATTGGCCACCACGGCGTCCACGCCGTTCTCGCGATAAGGCTTGGTGTCGAAGCTTTCGGCGCAGAAGGAACAGAAGGCCGGGCAGCCGCGGCTGATGGCCACGGGCTCCTGTCCCAAGCCTTCGAGCTTATACAGGGAAGGACGCGCGGCTTTGACGCGGCGCAGGTCCAAGGTCTCATTGTTGCGTTTGCGGGTGCGGTTGTCCATGCCCGGCCGCGCGAAACCGGGAACCGACATCAGGAGGTCGAGCACTTCGGTTTTGCCCAAGCCCGTGCGCTTGGCTTCGGCGAAGATGGACATGATGTTCTGGATGTCCTCGATCTGTTCGCCCGTGAAGATCCCGTCGAGGGGAGAATCCTCATGATCGATAAGGGAGGCATGATAAGCATTGGCCCCGCCCATGATCATCAGAGGCACATCATTGCGCGCCAGCCTTTCCGCAGCGGGCATCGCCAGGCCGCTTCGTTCCAACATGGTCGGGAGGTTCACCAGCTCCTGCACGATGGCATTGCTGAAGGCGATGACATCGAAGGAGCGGGCTCCGCGTTTGGACTGGGTTCCCAACATCCAGGGCACGCCTTCCTTCGCCATCAGGACTCCGTCCTTGGGAGGCGGCAGATAGGCGAGATCGGGATAGATGCCCGGCACATCGGCCAAGGCCTGATAGAGCAGCGGATGAGTGAAGGATTCGGAGGTGTCCATATAGGTGGACAGGCGCGTGATGAGGACGCGCGTAGTGCGGCTTTCCCATTCCGCCGGCGACAGGGTATTCCACTCCCCGCCGCGAAGCCAGAGCCCGTGGCCGCTCAGGCGCGGTGCATTACGCGCATACCAAGACGAGTAGTCCGGTCCGATTCCATTTTCGTTTTTCATGAGCTCTGCCTGGTTCCGGGACTTGGACTTTGCAAATATATAAAGCCTGGGAGAAGTTAATTTTGGATCGGGCGCGCTTCCATGTCGGTTAGCCCTCCCTTGGAGGTCCAGCCTGACGAATCCAGCTAACAACCAAGCCCTAAACAACCAGGCGCAAAACAGCCCGGTCCCAAAAAACCCAGCCCAAGCTTTTCCGAGCGAAAAACTGCTTGAGACTTTTGCGCCTTGGACTCCCGTTTCCGACAGCCCGGATCTGTACGCCCATCAGGCCGCGGATGTCTTCGCCTTATGGCAAGCCTGGGAGCAGGAGAGCGGGAAAGAACAGGACGTTCCGTACTGGGCGACGGTTTGGCCCGCGGCCCGGATGTTGGCGAAATACCTGGCGACCCAAACCGGTCTCGTTTCCGGACGCACGGTGTTGGACTTCGGTTGCGGTGGCGGCCTCGCCGGCATCGCCGCGCTGAAAGCCGGGGCCCGGAAACTTATCGCGAACGATACGGATCCCGTGGCCGTATGGATGGCCGGACGCAATGCCGCGCGGAACGGTTTCGGCACGCAATCGGACTTGGCCTTGGATTTGGAAACGAAGAATCTCCTACAGCTGCCTCCCCCACCGGAAGTCGATATCATCCTGGTCGGCGATATGTTTTACGATCGGACCGTTTCCCTCGCCCTGGTGGAATGGCTCGGGAAAGCCCGGAAGCAAGGCGCCGCCATCCTCATCGCCGATGGCAGCCGGCCTTTCGCGCCGAAATCCGGAGTCTCGACCTTGCTGGAAGAAACCTATGCGACCGATGCGGATTTGGAAGGCCGATCGGAACGCGTCGTTCGGCTCCTGTCCTTCCAACCCTGACCAGGAACGGCCTCATCATCGACGCTCATTGATCCGCGTTATCCCGAAAATTACCTTTCGATCGGTTCCCGACCCATCCATGCGGGTTCCCATTCCAACCACGGTAGCATGCATGCTACTGAAAGGCGCCTACATGCCGACCTCCGCCCCAGCGATTACCCGGACCCTCGGATCCCAGCATCCCGATCAAGGCCCTTTCTCCCCGGTCGACGAAGCGTCCTGGTCCCGGGACAAATCACCCTTGGGCGCCCATATCGACGCCTCGGCCGGATCCGGCGGCATGGTCGCCACCTTCGCGGTCCTTTCCGCGCATGCCACCAAGGTATTGCTTGAAATCCACGCGCGGCCCATCGGGGAACACGCACGATACGATTATTGGATGGCCAAGGGGCCGGACGGCATCTGGCGCGCCAAGCTGGGTTCCGTACCCGTGGGCGCATACTACGGCTACCGTTGCTGGGGCCCGAATTGGGATTTCGATCCAACCTGGACCCGCGGCAATAGCCCGGCCGGTTTCCTCCTTGACGTGGACGCGCAGGGCAACCGCTTCAATCCAAACAAGCTCCTCATCGACCCCTACGCGCGCGAGCTTTCCCACGATCGCGAGACGCCGGATATGAAGGACAACTTCGGCCAGAACGGCGGCATGTACGGTTCGGGATCGGGAATCTATGCGGGCGATAACAACCGTCTCGTGGAGGTTACCCGTCGCGAATTCGATACGGGCCCTTGGGCGCCCAAGTCGGTGCTGATCAAGGACCATGCCTCATTCGGCAAGAAGCCGCGCGTGGCCCAGAAGGACGCCATCATTTATGAAACGCACCTGAAGGGGCTCACCCGCCATCCCTCTTCGGCGCGGCTGGGGGATATCCTCCGCGGCATCCCCGGATTCGAATCGGTGATGGAAGTCCCGGACTCGCTGCGCGGCACCTATGCGGGGGCCGCCTATATGGCCAAGTACCTGAAGGCCTTGGGCTATACCGCCGTGGAGTTCCTGCCGGTGCATGAATTCGCCAACGATCTCAATCCGGAGGAGTTCCCTGGCTGGGACCGGCATTTCGATGAGCCTCCGCATGGGAATTACTGGGGCTATATGACCTACGGTTTCTTCGCGCCCGATCTCCGCTATGCGCATGACAAATCCCCGGGCGGCCCCACGCGCGAATTCAAGCGCATGGTCAAGTCCTTCCATGACGAGGGCCTGGAAGTCTACCTGGACGTGGTCTACAATCATACCGGCGAGGGCGGACTTTGGGACTCGACCGGGGACACCGCCGAACTGCTCTGCTTCCGCGGGCTCGACAATGCGGGTTACTATACCCTTACGGGCGACAACCGGTACTACTGGGAAAGCACGGGCTGCGGCAACAACCTCGACTCGACCAAGCCTTCGGTCCAATCCCTGATCAAGGATTCCTTGCGATATTGGTCGCTGGAGATGGGCGTGGACGGATTCCGATTCGATCTGGCCACGGTCCTGGGCCGTACGGGGCCGAACCATGACTTCGAAAGCGGATCGAGACTCCTGAAGGATATCGCGGCCCTGGCCGAGAAAGAGCATATCGAGGTGATGGCAGAAGCCTGGGATCTCGGGGGGTATCATGTAGGGGACTTCCCCAAGGGTTGGGCGGAATGGAACGGCATCTACCGCGACTCCGTCCGCCGCTTCCTGAAGGGCGATGCCAACGCCCTCGACTTCATCCAATCCCTGAACGGCGACTACGCCCACTTCCAGGACCAGGGCGGCCCGCAGAAGTCCGTCAACTTCCTGACGGCCCATGACGGATTCACCTTGATGGACCTCGTCAGCTACAATACCAAGCGCAATGACGGCGCCTGGCCATTCGGGCCCTCGGACGGCGGCACGGACGACAACCTGTCCTGGGACTCGGGAGACGACCAAGCCTTACGGCGGCAACGGCTGCGGAACTTCTTCGTGGTCCAGTTCCTGTCCCGCGGGGTGCCCATGACCTGCGGCGGAGACGAGTTCGGCCGCACCCAGAACGGCAATAACAATCCCTACAAGATCGACAGCATCGGCATCTGGCTGAACTATGCCATGATTGCCACTCCGGCCCCCACCGCCGTCTTTACGGGCGGCTCCGGTGCCTACCATGACAACTACGGCCGCGATGCCGGTACCACGGGAAAGAACGGCCTATTCCTGTTCGTCCGCTACGTGATCGGATTGCGCAAGGCGCATGCTTCCCTCCGCCAGGATCGCTTCGGGGATCTGGCGCTCGACAAGGGCGGAGACGTGACCTATTTCTTCAAGCGCGAAGACGGATTTTCCGACCTCAGCGGCGGCGAAGATCGCGTGCATTGCCATATCGACGGGAGCGGCATCGGCGACGAGGATCTGCTCGTCTTCATCAACATGCATCCGGAGAGCGTCGACTTTTCCATCCCTCCGCCCGCTTCCGGCAAGCGCTGGTTGCGCCTCATCGACACCGCCACCTGGGCGGAGGCGCAAGGAAATTATTGGCCCACGGATCAGGCCGAGGCCATGGGAAACACCTATGGCGTGAATGCACGCTCGGTGGTGGTCCTCTTAGAAACTATCTAAGGAGAGAGCCCCACCGATTCTAGTTGGGGTTGGAAACGCGCCGCCGATAGACCAGGAAGGAATGCGGCTCCACCTGGATTTCCTGTCCCGGCGTGGCTAAGGTCGGCGCCAGCGAACCCGGTCCGCCCCATTTCGGATCCGAGGAATCCAAGGCCAGGTCCCACTCCCCTGCCTCGACATGCGCGACCATCACCATGGGGGCGCCATCGAAATTCAGCATGGCGATAATCTGATCCGGCGCCACTTCACCCTCGGCCTGGCTACGTCGGCGCATGAAGAAGCCATGGTTGAAGCAAGTCATTTCCATACCCGTCCGGTCCAGCTTGTTCAGGGCCGGGGACGTGCGCCGCAGTCGGATCAAGTCGGTGTAGAACTCCAACAGGAGCTTATGCTTTCCGCCTTCCTTCCGGGTCCAGTCCAGGCGGGATTTATGGAAGGTATCCAAATCCTCCGGGTCGGGAGCCTCGCCGTGGATATTCAGGAAACTGAACTCTTTCTTTCTGCCTTCGCGCACGGCCTCGACTAGGCCCGGATCGCCAAAGTCCGCGAAGAACAGGAAGGGATTGCTCTCGCCATATTCCTCGCCCATGAACAACAAGGGAATATAAGGCGAGAGAAACAGGGCTCCGGCGGCGAGCTTGATCGCCTCGAAGTCCAGAATGGAGGATAACCGCTCCCCCAGGGGACGATTGCCGATCTGATCGTGGTTCTGGGTGAACACCACGAACTGCCGCGGCGGGCGATCCGCGGAGGACCGGCCGAAATGCCTTTGCCGCGACGGGCAGAATTCCCCCGAGTAGACGAAGCCATCCGTGCAGGCTTTCAGGAACTGGAACGGATCGCCATAGTCCTGGTAATACGCCGACTTCTCTTTCCGCAAGAGCGAGTCCACGCAATGTTGGAAATCGTCCAGCCATTGGGAATGCATGCCGTACCCGCCCGCTCCCTGATCGCGAAGGACGCGGGGATCGTTGAGATCGCTCTCCGCGATCAGGTACCGTTCCCGGCCATGGCTACGCGAAAATTCCCGGGTGCGCTCCGTCATCTCCTCGAGGATATGCTTGGCGGACATGTCGTAGATCTGGTGGATGGCATCCAATCGCAAGGCATCGATATGATACTCACGGAACCAATTCAAGGCGTTCTCGACGATATAGTCGCGGACCGCGTTGCTCAACGGGCCTTCGAAGTTGATGGCGCTGCCCCAGGGCGTCTTATAATGCTGGGTGAAATAGGGCCCGAAGTCCTGCAGATAGGTGCCCTCCGGACCCAGGTGGTTGTAGACTACGTCGAGGATGACGGAAATTCCGACCGCATGGCAGGCGTCGACGAGCCGCTTCAAGGCATCCGGGCCGCCATAGGAATTCTGCACCGCATAGAGATGGGATCCGTCATAACCCCAATTGCGGTCGCCGGGGAATTGGTTCACGGGCATGATTTCCAAGGCGTTCACGCCCAGGCCCACCAGATGGGGCAACTTGGTGATGGCCGCATCGAAGGTCCCTTCAGTAGTGAAGGTCCCGATATGGATTTCGTAGATCACGTATTCATCGAAGGGATGCCCGTTCCAGGCCGAATCGTTCCAATGAAAGGAACCATGGTCCCAAACCTGGGAAGCGCCGTGCACGCCTTCCGGCTGGCTGGCCGAGGCCGGATCCGGCCGTTCCGGGCCTTGTCCCAATCTGAAAAAATAGGTTTCGCCCGCGGACACATCGTCCATCTGCAATCCCCAGTAACCGAGGTATTTCTTCGCCATCTGTCGCTCTTCCCCGCCGCG
>DAINDC010000003.1:29843-36000 GCA_036732085.1 Fibrobacterota bacterium
CGCCGCGTCCCGGAAAAACGACCTTCACCTCGTCCGCATCGGGAGCGAATAATCGGAAATCGCATCGGCCATTGCCTCGATAAATTGCACCTACCCGCATGACTCCCCATTTCTAGACAACTCGCGCAAGCCCCACAGCGCGGCCGAGGCCACGTATCCGAGGGTATCCGGCGGATTACCATCAAAGCGAAAGAAGATTATTGGGGGTCGGAATTCAACCATCCAGCGAAAATTTATAGGAAGGATTCGAATTCCCTCTGCAATTGGGCCAAGGGCATGGCGCCGCTCGCGCGATGGACTTCCGTGCCGCCCTTGAAAAGGATCAGGGTGGGAATACCGGAGATGCCGAACCGGTTGGCTAAGGCCGGCTTCTGCTCCGTATTGATCTTGATGACGGTAAGCCTGCCTTTCCAGGCATGGGCGAGATCCTTGAGGACCGGCGCCAGCATATGGCAGGGAGCGCACCAATCCGCCCAGAAATCCACCAGGATGGGGCGGGCATGGGTGGAAATCAAGGTGTCGAAATCGGTCGGTAGCGAGGCTGTGTCGGAGGAAGCCATGGATTCACCTTCCGGATGGGTTAGACTTTAAATTAAATTGTCGTTCACCAGCGACTGCGAACTCTTTGCATCAGCTTGTCCAGTAAAAAACCGGCGTCCCACACCCGCTGTCCGGCATCCTTATTCGCCGTCACCCAAGCCTCGATACGAACCAGGGGAATCATTTCCGGAGCGGAACCGAGCACCTCGGCGGCTACGGTCGCCAAGGCCTCCCGGATGGAGACGGGCAAGGACAAGGGACGGATGAACGGGCTGGCGAAGTCTTCGCAATACTCGGGTTCGGAAAGTATCAGGTGTTCGCGGCAAGCCAGGGGCCGATGCGGATGGATGGAACAGCTTTCCTTTTCGAGAAATGGGCAAGGCATGCCCAGCACGAAATATTTTGCAGCCTGATCAAAAAGCGGAGCGTCGCCCAAGCCGTTCCGATCCAAATTTCCCAGCGCTTTCAGAAAACGATCCGACCAAGGCGAACCGGCATCTTGCCTGGACTCGGCGAGCCTTTCGGCCATCAAGAAAGCTTCCGGCGGAGATAAGGGTATAACCTGACGGCAACAGGCCGCGCATCCTTTCCTGCACGAGATGAGCGTACCGGTTTCATGGGTACGAGCCTCCTCTTCACTTAGTATGGCTTCGGAAAGCGCCATGGCATGCATGGCCAGCCCGGACAATCGGATGGGACCCCCATTGTCCTCGATTCCGGCGCGCCAGCGCACCAAGGTATCTTCCAAGGTACCATGGCCGACATTACGATCGGCATTACGATCGGCATTGCAATCGGCATTGCAATCGGCATCCGGCTTCACATTGTCCATCATCCGGAAAAAGGTAGGTCGCCGCGTGGAAAATTGTTGCTGGCATGGTTGAAAACGTTTAAATAAGATGCGTTCACATCAGGAGAAAAACATGACCTTTGGAAAAATAGGTTCGGCAGTCGCCCTGGGAATTTTGGTATCCGGAGCGACGATTGCGACAGGCGTGGCACAGGCCGCGATCAAAATCGAAACCATCGCTTATAAACAGGATACCGCTTCCCTGGAAGGCCTGTTGGCCTATGACACCTCGGTCAAGGGCAAGAAACCCGGAATCCTAATCGCACCGGATTGGATGGGCATATCCGACGTGGCGCGCCAACAGGCGGAAAAAACCGCCAAGCTCGGCTACGTGGTTTTCGTGGCCGATATCTATGGCAAAGGCATCCGGCCCAAAGACGCGAAGGAGGCGGGAACCCAGGCCGGCATCTATAAGAAGGACCGCAACCTGATGCGCGCCCGGGCCCATGCGGCCCTGGCCCAACTCCTCAAATCGAACCTGGTGGATACCTCCAAGATCGTGGCCATCGGCTATTGCTTCGGCGGCGGGGTGGCTTTGGAATTGGCGCGCTCAGGCGCGGACCTCGACGGCGTGGCCAGCTTCCACGGGAACCTGGATACGCCCCATCCCGAGGACTCGAAAAACATCAAGGCCAAGATATTGGTCATGCACGGGGCGGACGATCCTTACGTACCCGAAGCGGACGTGAGCGCATTCATGAAGGAGATGAAGCAGGCGGGCATCGACTGGACCTTGATCCAATACGGCGGGGCCGTGCATGCCTTCACCATCCCCAACGCCGGGAACGACAATTCCAAGGGCGCGGCCTATAATGAAAAAGCCGATCGACGCTCCTGGATCGCCTTCCAGGATTTCCTGAAAGACGTCTTCCCCGTTACAGCGAAATAAAAGGCAAAGTAAAAGGCCAAGTAAAACTCAGAGCGGATGCGCCATGGTCCCTATGAAGCTTTTCGCAATCACGATATCGTCCATATAGATCCTGGACGGCGCGCTGGGATTGGGGCAGCTATTGCTGTTGGCGCCATTGGAATACCAACCGCCGATCTTGACCGTATTCAACTTTACGTTCGAGCCCAGGCTCCCGCGGATGCGGAGATTGGAGCGCTCGGCCAACTTCACGCCGTCGACCCATAGCCGAACGGTCCCGTCGGATTGCCCCGGGGTGTTCAGGACCACTTGGTATTCGATCGCGTACCATCGGCCGCGTTGCAGGGAGATATCCGCCGAGACATTACCCCAATCGGAACCCTTGGGGGCCCCGTTGAAGTAAAGACCCAGGTCCCGCATGTCGGTGGCGCCGCATTGGTTCACGGATCCGGAACTGCGGCATTCCATGATGATGTCCACATCGTTGACCTGAGCGGCCGTATTGAAAGAGGAGACGCGGCCGATCTTCATGCCCTGCCCGAAATCGAAACCCTGATCGAAGTAGTAGTACGAACGGACGTTCACGGAATCGGCGCTGATGGAAACATTGGTCCCGGCCGCGTCCTCGTTCTTGGTATAGGTGATCCGGATCGATTTATTTCCGGAATGCGATATCGCGCCTTCGACGAGCGCAAAGGGATTGAACCCGATGCTGCTGAACACGCCGCAGGAAGAGAGGCTCATGCCGCTCGAGTTGCGGTTGTTCCAACAGGCGGTGCTTTGATCCTCCAGATCGGTGGCCAGAAGGATGGATGCCGCACCCAGGGAAGTAAGGGCCGTTTGCGGACTCCCCACCACAGGGGCCGAGGTGTCCTTGACGATGGGAGGCACGGAGGTAGTATCAACCACGACCGGGGGAATGACGTTGGTATCCTTCACTATCGGAGGGATGACGGCCGTATCCTTCACCACCGGGGGCACGACGGTACTGTCCTTCACCACCGGCTTCAGGGAATCGGGAGCCGTTTTTTTGCTCGTCCGGATGGAGTCTACCATGGCCTTGTACAGGGTTGGATCGGAAGTGAATCCCGTGGGAGCGTCCCATTGGGTGCATGATACGAGGCATACGAAAAAAATGGGAAAAAGAGATACTGGGGGAAATCGCACTGCGGTATCCTTTGCGGTGATGAATTGAGGAGAACACGCGCCGGTAATCCTAACCCGCAAAAACCGGGCGGAAGCGCGATCAACCGTCAAACCGCTTCAAGCACATCCGAACCTGGGTCGCGGGAAATTTCCCGTGGGACCGGCTCCACCGGCGTCACCCCGTTTGCGTCAGGGGGGCGTTGATGCGACCTGTCCTATACCCTGGGGCCCTTAGCCTCCAAGCCATTCGACTGAGCCATTATATCAAAGAATAGGCCGTCGAACAATATGTTGCCGGTAAAATGAAAGTATGGTAAGAAAAGGGTATGAAAAGTCCGCAAAGGCCCGGGATCAAGGCCTACAGGGTATATGCGTTTTTGGGGATCAGCGGAGATCGTCTTCGGAGCGGAGGCGCAGGGTGGCATCCCCCCGTGACCCGGATGTTACCGTAGCCACGATGGGACGGCAGCAGACCGTGCAATCGCTTATGAATTCCTGCGGCAGGCCGGCCGACAGATCGACTTCGATGAACTGCCTTTCCCCGCAGTACGGACAGGGAGCCTTGAATTCGCGTAGCATCTCGCGACCGAATGTACGTATTCGGTGGGATTCACGCAACCGCGGCACGCATATCGTACTTTGTACCTCCAGACGGCGAATGTTTATTGAGAGGAAGTATGACCCGAGTTTTCAATAGCGCTAAAATCCGAATCCACCGATTCGCCCTTCCCTTCCTGGCGATGTTGGGACTCGGGATATTTCCCGCTTCCGTCTCGGCGAAAAGATCATCCAAGCTGGGATTGATGATGGAGCGGACTCTCGCTACCCAGAAGGCCGCGGGGAAAATCGTGCTGATCGGCGAGGCTTTCACGTATAGGAAGGATGTCGATTCCTTCTATCGCTCCCGCGACTTCCGCTTGGCCTGGAACCCGAACGGAAAGCCCGTAGCCGGCGCCTGGCAATTGCTCGAAGCCGCGCGAGCCAGCTTTAAAGAGGGCTTGAACCCGGCCGACTACCCTATCGACGCCATCGACTCCCTCCTCGGCCTCAGCACCAGGAAATATTTCTGGCGGACGCCCTTGGAACCCCGGTCGGCCGTGGATCTGGATTTGATTCTGACCACCACCTACCTTTCGTTTTCCACAGATCTCCTTTCCGGCCGCATCCGCCCCAAGAGCATGGAGAGCGTCTGGCATATCTACCGCGAGCCGCTCGATCTTTCGGCCTATCTGAATGCGGCCTTGGACGAAGGCGGCGATATCCAGGAGAGCCTGGCTCATCTCGCGCCTCCTCAGATCGAGTATGGAAAGTTGAAGTACTGGCTGGAGGCCTATCGCCAGCGCGAGCTGCATGGCGGCTGGGCGCGGATCCCGGAAGGTCCGGTCCTGGGACCCGGAAGCCAAGGCCCGCGGGTGGCCATGCTTTGCCGAAGGTTGCAATCGGAAGGCTATGCGCCCTGGGAGGATTGCCCCGAAACCTTTACGCCGGCCTTGGGTGAAGCGGTGAAGAAATTCCAGTCCACCCACGGCCTGGAAGCGGACGGGGTCACGGCGGCCGCCACCCTGCGTGAACTGAACGTGCCTGTCCGGGTACGCATCAACCAGATCAAGCTGAACCTCAACTGCTGGCGTTGGCTGCCGCAGAACCTGGGCAGCCGTCACATCCGCGTTAACATCGCCGATTTCCGCTTGGCCGCCTTCGAGAAAGGGAGCGAGGCCCTATCCATGCGCGTGGTCGTTGGCCGCAAGGAAGACAGCACGCCCGTTTTCAGCGATCGCGCCGTGGCGATTTCCCTGAACCCGTCCTGGAACGTCCCCGCCGACATCGCGCAGGAGGAAATGCTTCCCGAACTCAAAAAGGATCCGGCCTACCTCGCCAAACACGACATGGAATTGCTCTCGGACTGGTCGGACGCGGCCAAGACAGTGAATCCCGATTCCATCGACTGGTCCCGGATCGATTCCGCGTCTTTCCGGTTCCGGATCCGGCAGAAATTCGGCGATGCCAGCGCCTTGGGCCGTTTGAAAATCGTCCTGACCAATCCCTTCAACATCTATCTGCACGATACCCCCGCCAAAAAATATTTCGAAAGGAACCGGCGCGCCTTGAGCCATGGCTGCGTGCGCCTGCAGGACCCGGTGGCGCTGGCCGCCTGGATCATGGGACCCGGTTCGAAATGGGATCGCGACAGCCTGCAGGCGGTTATCGACAAGGGGGATCCCGTTTATGTCCCGGTGCCGGACCCGGGCATCCCCGTGCATATCCTTTACTGGACCGCCTTCGTGGATAAGGAGGGAGGCATGCAGTTCCGATCCGATGTCTATGGTTGGGAAAAAAGGTTGGAGGCCGACATGCTGCAAACGGCAGGGAGCCGTTGACCCGGGAAGCCTATGGGAAAGATCCGGTGGATATCGGGGAGTAGGCTTGCGATCGCGGTCGGCGCCCTGCTCCTGTCCGGGGCGGCGGCATCGGCCTTCGATTCGGGCAAAGCCGGCTTCACACTCATGTATAAGTCCGAGTCCTCTCCCTATCGCATCACCACGGTCTTCCTCATGCCCGGCGAAACGCTGAATCTGCGCATCAAGGGCCGGGACAAGGGGGGATTCACTTTGAGCTATGCCGTCGGGACCGGCGATACCGCGATCGGTTCCGGTTCCCGGGGAGACTGGGAGTGGATGGCCCCGGATTCCGCGGGACTTTATCCGCTTACCGTTTCCCGCGACGGGGCCGCGGACTCCATCCGGCTCAATGCC
>DAINDC010000004.1:0-7171 GCA_036732085.1 Fibrobacterota bacterium
CCGTCCCGGCGCTGCAAGGCCGTTCTTTCGCACCCATGCTGGCCTCCGGGGCCAAGCTGGTGCTCTACGCCAGGCCGGGATCGGAGGGCGGACAGAATGGGCTGCCCGCATCCGGAGCTTGGCGCGAATTCACCCCAGGGGCGGAAATCCAGGCGGGCAAGCAGGCGGCCGATGCATTCCCGGATGAAGTGGTCCGGGTGAAATCCCTATCGCAATCTCCCGTTGACGCTCCCGAGCCCGCCAATGGATCAAGTCCGTTGGTGGAAGTGGCCGAGGGCGGCAAGCGCGGGATGCTGATGGGCCGGATTCCCGTGGCTCCCGGTAAGCGGGCGCTGTTCTTCGTGCTTCCGAGGATCTGGCCCCAATTATTCGATCCCCAGGCGGATTTCTCGACGCGCGGCAATATCTCGGCGTATATCCGGTCCGCGGTGGCCCTGGCGGATCTGGAGGACGCGTCGGTACAGGTAACCCGCTCGCTACGTGTCTACGAAGGGATCCCCTTCGAAATGGAAGCCCGCCTCCCGGATCCGGGTCTTCCGGATCAGGCGAAGGGTTCCCAAACGACTCCGACCGGCGCTCGGAGCGCGCTTCTACTCTCCATCGCAGGCCAGGGCACCAGCAGAGAATTGTCCCCCGATGCAAGGGAGAACCCGGAGGAACCCGTCTGGAAATCGATTGTCCTTCCGCAGGGCGATTATCGCGCGAGCCTACGAAGGGGAGCGGATACGATCTGGCGCGACTCCCTGCATGTGGCGCCCAAAGCGGCCTTGGAACTTGCGAGAATCGGTTTTGATCTCGCCGGCCTGGAAGAATCCGCATCGCGCTCGGGCGGGCGGGTGCTGAAGCCCGGACCTCAGGTAACGTCGGTGTTACCCACCTTGCCCAATGCCCAGATCCGGATGGAGAAGACCCAGTCCTTCCGGATTTACAATACTCTTCCTTTGTTCATCGTAACCTTGCTGCTCCTTTCCCTTTCCTGGTTGCTCAGGAAAAAGTGGGACATCGACTGAGCTGCCCAAGCGGGCATTAGAAGTTTCCCCATTTCCCCGATGGGATTAAATGTTCCGGATCGCCTGGTTCGGCTTCCCGCTTCTTTAAGTCCATGATTTGAAAGTTCTTAACTCCACGGCCCGTCCAAACCGGGAGTAACTACTTCACCTTGCGCATGAATTCTCCCGTCCCCATCGTGGTTCGGTAACCCTCAGGAAAATTTTTTTTCTTGGTTCTTTATTTCGTTTTATAGGGTAATTATGGTAGATTTTGGGTAAAATTGGTTAACAATGGCTAGCATCGCAAACACCATCAAATTAGAGTCTTTCATCGGTAAAGCGACCGTGGCGATCGATGCTACGGGAAGGACGAACTTTCCCAAGGACTTCCGCAAGATCCTGCGCGAAGAAGCCAACGGACAAGTGGTGGTGACGATCGCGGAAGGCAGGACCTTGGCGCTCTTCCCTTTGTATGAATGGAACGCCTACATCCAATATCTGGAAAGCCTCGGCCGTTGCGCGGACGTTTCCAAGTTCCGCACGCGCATCACTTCCATGGCCAAGCTTTCGACCTTGGACGGGCAGAACCGCATTACCCTGACCACCGAACAGATGGCCTATGCGGGCATCGGCGGGGAGGTGACCTTCGTCGGCGACGGCAAGCGCGTTCGCCTCTGGGCGCCCGAGAAGTACTCGCAGCAGATTGAAGTGATCACGCCGGACGAAGAGAAACAATTTGAGAACTGGTTCTGATGGACGCCTCCCGGAAACCGGCAGCCCGTAAGCCGGCTCATGCCCCGCATGGATACCACCTGCCCGTCATGGCGGAGGAAATCGTCGCGCATCTGATCACGGATCCGGCCGGCCTGTATCTGGACGCGACCTTGGGAGGCGGAGGCCATGCCGCATGCATCTTGGCGGCGCTGGGTCCAGAGGGCAAGTTGATCGGATTGGATAGGGATATGGAAGCGATGACGCGCAACCGGGCGGCGTTTGCGGACGAGCCTCGGATGAGGATCGAGCAGGCGGAATTCGCACGCCTCGGTGAGTTCTGCGGCCCGGGCTCCCTGTCCGGAGCGCTTTTCGATTTGGGCGTCAGCTCCCGACAGCTGGATGCCAAGGAGCGCGGCTTTTCCTTCACGGCCGGAACCGCCTTGGACATGCGCATGGGCGAGGTGGGCCCCGGCGCGGCGGAGATGCTGCGCAACTGGGACGAATGGGAATTGTCCAGCATCTTGCGCCGCAATGCCGATATCGAGCAGGCCCGCCGCCTGGCCCGCAGCATAGTGGGCGAGATCGAGGCCGGCGCCGAAATGACCAGCGACCTCATCCGCAAGGCCGTGGATCAATTGCCCGGCATCCATGGGGATAATCGCAATTCCCTTTTGGCCCGGGTCTTCCAGGCCATTCGCATGGAAGTCAATGATGAGATGGGACAAGTCGAGGCGGGTCTCAAGGCCGCGGTGACGGCCCTCCGTCCGGGCGGGCGCCTCTGCGTACTCAGCTACCATTCGGTGGAGGATCGGAAGGTCAAAGAAACGCTCGCCGAATTCGAGAAGGATTGCGTCTGCGCTCCCACCCTGCCGGTCTGCATGTGTGGCGGCGCGAACCGCAAGCTCAAGAAGATCCTGCGCAAGCCGGGCCTGCCCTCCGATGCGGAGCGCGATCGCAATCCCCGGGCGCGCAGCGCCAAGCTGCGGGTGATGGAGAAGGTATGAAGGGCTTGAAGCTGCGCGGCATCGTGGGAATGTTCGGGCTGGTGCTGTGCGGAGCCGGCGTCCTGGTGGCGCATGTCTATAAGCAGAATACCTTCGTGCGTCTCTCCATCGCGGGCATGCGGCTCGCCAAGCTGAAGTCGGATCTGCGCAATGACATCGCCCTCCTCGAGGTGGACGTGGGCGGGTTGAAGAAACTCTCGCGCATCGAAGGCCTGGCCAAGGGCCGCTTCGGGCTCGAATACGGGATCACGCCGGTACTCGTCTATCCGGACCGGGCTGGAGCCGCGGATGCGAAGGGACTGGAAGTCGGGAAGGTCGCATGGCGAACAAAAGGATTGTAGCCCTCGGCTTCCTTTTCGCCCTGGCCTGGCTGGGAATGCTGGGGCGCGTGGCCTATGTCCAGATCGTGCAATCCGGTTATTACCAGGGCTTGGCGTATACCCAGAGCATCCACAGGAACGTGGTCGCGCCCAAGCGCGGTGAAATCCTGGATCGCGAATTCCAAAAGCTGGTGGTGAACGCGGATGTGGAGCTGGAATCCGGAGCCGGAAGCCAAAGTGCGCGCATGCGCAAGCTGAGCCGCGTCTGTCCGCAGGGGACTTTGGCCGGCCAGGTGCTGGGCACGGTGGGCAAGGATGGCTACGGACAATTGGGATTGGAATATTTCCTGGACCGCGAACTTAGGGGTACGGACGGTTGGAAGTATATCCGCCATGACGTCAAGAACCATTACTACCCTGGCTTTGCCGAACATCAGAAGGATGCCGTCAATGGCATGAACGTGGTCCTGACCATCGATTCCAAATTGCAGGAAATCGTGGAGCGGGCCTTGGAACGCGGCGTGCAAAAGGCCGGCGCGAAGCAAGGCGTGGCCATCGTCGTCGAACCTTACTCCGGCGACATCCTCTCCATGGCCAATTATCCCTTCTACAATCCCAATACCCGCGACGGCGAGGACAAGGATGCCTGGAAGAACGAGGCCGTGGTCAAGGTCTATGAACCCGGCTCCACCTTCAAATCCTTCACAGCCTCGGCCCTTCTGGAAGAGAAGCTGATCACGCCGGATGACACTCTCGACGGAGAGAATGGCGCCTATAAACTCGCCGGGGAGACCATCAAGGATTCGCATCCCCACGGGCGCATCAGCTTCCGCGATGCCATGGCCTATTCCAGCAATATCTGTTTCGCCAAGGCCGCTCCCCGCATGAAGCCGGAGACATTCTATAAGTATATCCGTTCCTTCGGGTTCGGCATGAAGACCGGCGTGGGCCTGCCCGCGGAGGAAAGTGGAGTCCTTAAGGTCGTGGGGGAGTGGAGCGGCCGCACGCAAAGCACCATCGCCTTCGGCCATGAGATTTCCGCCACGCCCATCCAGGTGGCCATGGCTTTCTCCGCCATCGCCAACGGCGGGCTATTGATGAAGCCCCGCATCGTCCGCGGATGGGCCGATGGTTCGGGGCGCACGGTCGAGGAAATCCCCCCGCGCACGGTCCGCAGGGTCATGTCCGAGAGTACTTCCATCCTGGTCAAGTCCATGCTGTCGGCCGTCATCGAATATGGCACGGCCTCCGATATCAAGACCGATCGCATCCAATTGGCCGGCAAGACGGGCACCGCCGAGAAGATTGACGCGGCCACGGGCCACTACGTCCATGGACTGTTCAACTCCTCCTTCGTCGGCATGGCTCCGGTGGACAAGCCGGAACTGGTCTGCCTGGTGCTCATCGACGAACCCTCCATGTTCAAATACGGCGGGCAGAGCGCTGCCCCCATCTTCCGCGAGATTGTCGATCGCCTGCTGGCCAATCCGGATTATCCGCTGGCCCGGCATGCGAAGCAGGCCACGGAGGTCGCCTCCGACTCCGCCGTGATACCGGATCTCCTGGGTTACCGGTATGGGGATGCGGCCAAGCTCCTGGCCGGGACGCGGCACGGCATGCGGACCGAGGGCGCGGGCGAAGTGGTCCTGACCCAGGATCCGCGTCCGGGCACGCGGGCGAGCGCCACCCAGACCGTCACCCTTTCCCTGGGTTTCCTGGACAATCGCCTGATGCCGGATTTAACCAACAATACCTTGAGGGATGCCTTGCTCAAGTTGAAGAACCTGGGCATCGAGGTGGAGTATACGGGTAACGGCAGAATCATCCGTCAGGATCCGGCCGTGGGAACCCCCGTGCGCCAAGGGCAAAAATGCATTCTCACCTTGGGATGGATGGGCTGATGCGTCTCTCCGAGTTATTGCGCGGGGCCGGATTGAAAGTGGCCAATCATGCCGATCCGGAAATCCGCGAAGTGCGCATTGATTCCCGCAAGGTCGCGAAGGGGGATCTGTTCCTGGCCTTGAAGGGCGCCCATGACGATGGATCGAAATACGTCGGCGAGGCCATCGCGCGCGGCGCGGCCGCCATCCTCTCGGAAGGCAATACCCATCCTGCCCTGGACGGAGCCATGGAGCCCGGACCGGGCGCGGAAATCATCCCTTGCCCGTCCCTGCGCGCGCATGTCGGCGACCTTTTCAATGTCCGGCTCGGCCGTCCCTCCGAGACGATGGAAACCGTGGCGGTGACTGGCACCAACGGCAAGTCCACCATCACCAAGCTGACCGCCGGCGTCCTCCAGGCGGCCGGACACAAGGTCATTTCGCTCGGAACCATCGATTATGCGATTGACGGAATCGCCCAACCTTCCAGCCTGACCACTCCGGGCCCGGACGATTTCTTCGGCATGCTGCGCCAAGGCGCGGACCGAGGTTGCACGGCCCTGGCTATGGAGGTTTCTTCGCATGCGCTCAGCCAGGATCGTATCCGCGGCGTTACCTTCTCCCGGGCTATTTTCACCAACTTGACCCGCGACCACATGGATTACCACAAGGACTTCGAGGATTACTACCAGGCCAAGAAGCGCCTGTTCAGCGAATACCTCAAGCCAGGTGGAGTCGTCGCTACCTCTGCAGGTGTTGTTACCCCTGCAGGCGTTGCTACCCCTGTCGGCGTCGCCATCCTGAACGTCGATTCCGAATATGGGATCCGTCTCAGCCGCGAATTGACCTGCCCCCGCCTCACCTTCTCGCGCGGGGAGACCAAGGCTGACGTGATGCTGACCGACGACCGGCTCACCTTGGCCGGCACCGAATTCGAGGTCGCCTATCGCGGCGAGGAATACCGGTTCACCTCCCGCCTCATCGGCACTCATGGCCGTGGTGACCTTGGGATTCTCCCTGAACCTCAAGCATGAGGTCATCGCCAAGGGTATTGCGGATGTTACCGTAATGGGTCGCAACCAGGTTTTCGACCTCCCCGGCGGCGCTTTCGCAGTCGTGGATTACGCCCATTCCCCCGATGCCCTCCAGCGCGTGCTGGCAAGCCTCAAGCCCCTGACCCCCGGCCAATTGATCTGCGTCTTCGGCTGCGGCGGCGACCGGGACCGCACCAAGCGCCCTATCATGGGCGGCATCGCCATGGACTCCGCGGACCGCGTGGTCCTGACCAGCGACAATCCCCGTTCCGAGGATCCGCAAGCCATCCTGTCGGAAATCCTGGCGGGCATGCCCGATCGTTCCAAGGTCACGGTGATGGTGGAGCGCCGCGAAGCGATTGCCGCAGCCCTCGATTCCCTCGCCTCCGGGGACTGCCTCCTCATCGCCGGCAAGGGCCACGAGGATTACCAGATCATCGGCCGCGAGAAGAAACATTTCAGCGATCAGGAGGAAATCCTCTCCTGGTCAAACCGCCGCACCGGCATTTCCGAAACCAAAGGCGAACGGAGCGGCCGTGGAGCTTAGCCTGGGCGAGATGGCGAAGATGCTGGGCGTGGAGATCCAGGGCAAGCACCGGGCTTCGAAGAAAGTCCAGTTGTGCACGGACTCACGCGCCTTGAAGCGCGGGCAGGTATTTTGGGCCCTCAAGGGCGAGAATTTCGATGGTCATGCTTTTGCGAACCAAGCTTTCACCCAAGGAGGGTATGCAGCCGTGGTAGATGAACAATGGTTGAAAGAGAACGGCAAGCCGGTCAACGTTTACGTGCCCGTGGGCGACACCAACGGGGCCTTGCTGCGCTTGGCCCGGGAGTATGCCGCCAAGTTCCGCATTCCCAAGATCGCGGTCACCGGTTCCAACGGCAAGACCACGACCAAGGATATGCTCGCCCAGATGTTGGCCAAGATGGGCCCCACCCTCGCGACCCAGGGGAACTTCAACAACCAGGTCGGCGTGCCGCTCACCTTGTTCGAATTGAAAAGCCACCATCGCTTCGCCGTCATCGAGATGGGAACCAACCATCCCGGCGAAATCGCCCCGCTCTCGGAAGCGGCGCGGCCCACCATTTCGGTCATCACCAATATCGGCTATAGCCATCTTGAGCATTTCGGTTCCAAGGAAAAGGTCCGGGACGAGAAGCTCACCATCACCGCCGGCTTCCAGGGCAAGGGGACCTTGGTCCTCAATGTCGACGATCCCCTGCTGGCCC
>DAINDC010000004.1:7181-16471 GCA_036732085.1 Fibrobacterota bacterium
CTTACTCGCATCAGCGTCCACTGCTGCCCGGCAGCCCAGGTGAAGGCCACCTCGCGTTACAAGCTGCTCACCTTCGGCATCGACCGCGGGCAGATCCGGCCTTCGGATCTTTCCTTCGGATCGGATGGCTGCGCTTCCTTCAAGATCGGACGCACACTCTTCCAGTTGCAGGTTCCCGGTCGCCACAATGTCTACAATGCCCTGGCCGCCATCGCGGTGGGCACCCAGTTGCGCATCCCCAAGTCCGTGATAGCCCAGGCTTTGCGCGGCTTCACCGCAAGCAAGAACCGAATGCAGGTGAAGAAGCTTCCCGGCCTCACCGTTCTCGATGACTGCTACAATGCCAATCCCTCCTCCATGCGTTCCGCGCTGGCGACCCTGGGCAGCTTCCGCGCCGCGGGCCGTCGTGTGGCCGTCATCGGAGACATGCTGGAGCTGGGCGAGGAAGGCGCGAACCTGCATAAGGAAATCGGCCATTACCTGGTGGAGATGGGCGTCGATGAACTCTTCACCTTCGGGAACCTGAGCCGACATGTCAATAGCGGCGCCCGCGAGAAAGGCCTGCCTCGGAATCGGGCCCACCATTTCTCCGACTTCGATCTGATGACCGAGGAATTGATCCGCTTCCTGGTGCCCGGCGATGTGGTTCTGGTCAAGGCCTCGCGCGGCATGAAGCTGGAAAGGATCTACGAGTTCCTCAAGGAGAAGGCCAAGGCCGGCGTCTTGCGGACCGAGGAAAGGACCTGAACGCTCGCTTGAATAAAGCCGAGGCAATAGCAACGATATGAAGAACTTACGGATAGACATCGTGCTTTTGTTGGGGGTGCTGGCCCTGGTCGGGTTCGGCATCGTCATCATCTACAGCTCGTCGGCGGCTTTCGCGCAGGCACGCGGTTTTCCGGATTCGTATTTTCTCGTGAACCATATCAAGAAAGTCATCATCGGCTTCGCGGCCTTCCTGATCGGATTGAGCGTTCCCTATAAGACCTGGGAGAAGGCGGCCCGGCCGGTGATGTTCCTGGCTTTGGGACTGTTGCTCATCGTAGTCACCATGGGCCTGTCGGCGCATGGCGCGCGGCGCTGGATCAGTTTCGCGAGCTTCGGCCTGCAACCCTCGGAGTTGGCCAAGGTCGCCATGGTTTTCTTCCTCGCCCGCCTGCTTACGGATAAGGTGGAAGTCATGGGTTCCTTCTGGAAGGGCTTTGTCGCGTCGATGGCGATTTCCCTGGTCACCTTTCTGCTCATCCTCAAGCAGCCGAATTACAGCACGGCCGCAACGGTATTGGCGATTTCCGTGGCCATGGTCTTCGCCGCCGGTTGCCGCATCCGCCATTTGCTGATGGTCGGGTCCTTCGCGCTTCCGGCCCTTGGCGTCCTGATGGTGAGCAGCCCGTACCGCATGAAGCGCGTGATGGCTTTCATCCATCCCGAGGGAAACTTGGCCAGTTCCTACCAGAGCCTGCAAGCCCTGATCAGCCTGGGCAACGGCGGCATTCTGGGGACGGGCCTGGGAACCAGCACGCAAAAGCTCGGATACCTGCCCATGCCTTTCACCGATACCATCTTTTCCATTCTCGGCGAGGAACTGGGATTGATCGGGACCTCGCTTTGCCTGGCCCTGTTCGCCCTCGTCATCTGGCGCGGCCTGCGCGTGTCCTTCTATTGCCCCGATCGGTTCGGCAGCCTCGCGGCCTTGGGAATAGTGGTCTCCCTGGCCGTGAACGTCATCATGCACGTGGGCGTCTGCGCGAAATTTTTCCCGACCACCGGTCAGCCCTTGCCCTTCGTCTCTTATGGCGGCACCTCGCTTTGCGCCTGCCTGTTCTCGATGGGCGTGCTGCTCAATATCTCCGGGCATTCCCTGGAATCGATCCCGGAATCCTGGCGCGCCAATCCCAAGAAGTGGCAGATGCTCGCTGGCGCGGCCCAAACCCGTCCCGGATCCCGCCTGCGTCGCGGCAAGGTGGCGGCATGAAGCCCAGCGCCCGGCTGACCCGGATCCATTTCGTCGGCATCGGCGGCTCGGGAATGAGTTCCCTGGCCGAAGTGCTGTCGTCCTGGGGATTCCGGGTGACGGGATCGGATAGCCAGTCAGGCGATGCGATGGTCCGTCTCAAGGGCCTGGGCATCAAGGTGGAGGTGGGGCATCGGGCGGCCAATGTGGGCGAGGCCAATGCGGTCATCTATTCCTCCGCGGTGCCCATGGACAATCCCGAGCTCGTGGAGGCCCGCAGGAAAGGCACGCCCATCGTGCGGCGCGCGGAAATGATGGGGGAGACGCTCCGAGGAAAATATTCCCTGGGAGTGGCCGGAACCCATGGCAAGACCACCACCACCACCATGCTGGGCCGCATCTGGTTGCATGCAGGCAAGGATCCCACCTTGCTCGCCGGAGGCACTACCCGTGGCGAGAACCTTTCCGCCGTGGCCGGTCAGGGCGAAGTCCTCATCTTTGAAGCCGATGAATTCGATCGGTCCTTCCTGGCCATGCGTCCTTCTTCCGCCATCATCGGCAATATCGATTCCGATCATCTGGATTGCTACGGGACCCTCGACGCCATCCGCGAGGCTTTTGTAACCTTCGCCGAGTCTTTGCCTTTCTATGGCGTGCTGGTCGTGAACGGGGACGATGACGGTGTGCGCTCCATCCTTCCCCGCCTGATCCGTCCCGCGCAGCGGACCGTCACCTATGGAAGGTCTCCCGAGGCCGATTACCGCGCCGTGGACGTGCGCGCGGAGGCCCAGGGCATGGTCTTCACCTTGGAACGCAAGGGCGTGAAGCTCGGCGAGATGACCCTCCGCGTTCCAGGAATTCACAATGTCTACAATGCCCTGGCGGCCGCGGCGCTCTCTTTGGAAGAGGGCCTGACCTTCAAGGAAGTGGAGCGCGGCCTCAAGGAGTTCCAGGGCGTGAAACGCCGACTCGAATTCCGCGGCGACAAGGCCGGCGTGGCCTTCTATGACGATTATGCCCATCACCCGACCGAGGTCGCCGCCACTTTGCAGGCCGCGCGCGCGCTCGGGACCGGACGCCTGGTGGCGATATTCCAACCCCATCTCTATAGCCGCACCCAACAGCTTTTCCGGGAATTCGCGGAAGCCTTCCAAGCCTGCGATGTCCTATTCGTGACGCGCGTCTACGCCGCCCGCGAGCAACCCATCGAAGGCGTGGAAGGGCATCTCATCGCGGACGCGGCCAAGGACGGAACCCTGACCAAAGAAAAAGTGAATTACGTGGAGGATCCGGAAACCCTTCCCGACCGCGTCATTCCGAAGCTCAAGGCCGGGGACGTGGTCGTGACCATGGGCGCTGGAGATATTGGCATGCGTTGCGGTCTGATCATGGAGGCGTTCAAATGAGGCTCGGTCGCAACGGTCGCAATGCGGGCGCGAAATCCGGCAAGCAAAGTCCGCACGGTAAGCCGGGACCGAAGCGGAAAGCGAAGGATGGTTTGCAGACGGTCCGTTCGGTGCCCCCGGTGGCTCCGCGGCGCGGAACCAACTCCCAAAAGGGCGATACGGTCCGCCGCGATCGCCAGCGTGCTCGGCGTTCCGGATTCCTGAAGCGGGCCTGGACCTTGTTCCGGAGCCTCGTCATCCTGGCCATCGTCACCGGAGGCTTGGGGGCGGCCGGCTGGGCGGGCTACCAGGCTTTCGAGCAAAACGGCTTCCTGGTCCTCCGCCAAGTCGACGTGGTGGGCAACCACCTGCTCGGCAAGGAGGCGATCCTCGAGAAGGCGGGGCTGGAATTGGGCGTGAAGCTGCCTTCCGTGCCGGTAGGCAAGGTGGAGGCGGCATTGCTTTCCTTGCCCGGCGTGGACGAGGTCGATGTGCGGCGTATCTTCCCATCGCGCATAGAGATCCGCGTGAAGGAGAAGGAGCCCGTGGCCATGGGATTCGCCAAGGGTTGGTACGGATTGACTCCCGATGGCATGCGCCTGGGCGGACTGGACTGGTCCGAATCGGATCTGCCCGTGGTCGATGGCTTTGCGGCCTTGGACTCCACGCGCCGCGCGGCCCTGGGGGCCTTCCTGGAGGCGGCCAGGCGGACCTATCCGGCCCTTTACTCCAATTTTTCGCAGCTTACCGTGCGCGGTGGCGGCGATGCCATCGAGATCATCCTTCGTGACGGCCGCCTGAAGGTGCTGGTGGATTTGGGCGCAGGGCCTGCGGCAGGAGCCGGGCCCGCGGTAGTCGCGGGCTCGCCGATGGCGAACGGGAATATCATTAATTTCAACATCAATAAGTCGTTGAATTCATTGGAATTCCTGCAAGCCCTGATGAGGCAACAGGGAGCCGCGCTCGAAACAGGCAAGACCGTGGATCTGCGCGTGGAGGGTTATGCTTACGTGCGTTGAGATCGCTTCCGGGCCGCTCTGGCAGCGTTTCCTGGCTGGGGTAAAATCGGAGTTACCCCCCTTCCTCGCCGCGAGTCGAATGACTTGTGGAAACTGTCGCGACGAAAGATTGATGCGGAAATCGGAAATGTATTATTACTATAATTGAAGGAGCGCATATGGCAAACCCAATAGTAGGATTGGATATAGGCACCACGAAGATCGGCGTGATCATCGGGGAAGTCGATGCCAACGGCCAACTCAAGATCGTCGGAGTCGGGACGAGTCCCAGCGAGGGCTTGCGCAAGGGCGTGGTCGTCAATATCGAGAAGACCGTCAAATCCATCCATCGTGCGGTCGAGGAAGCGGAATTGATGGCGGGGGTCGATGTCGAATCGGTCTACGTTGGCATCGCCGGCGACCATATCCGCTCCATCAACAGCCGCGGCGTCATCGCCGTCTCCCGCACCGACAATGAAATCACGCGCCAGGACGTGGCCCGCGTCATCGAAGCCGCGCGCGCCGTGGCCATCCCCATGGACCGCGAGATGCTGCATGTCATCCCGCAGGAATTCATCGTCGACGATCAGCCGGGCATCAAGGATCCGGTCGGCATGTCCGGCGTGCGCCTCGAAGGCGACGTCCATATCGTCACGGGCGCAATCACCTCGGCGCAGAACATCTACAAGAGCGTGGAAAAAGCAGGGTTGAAGGTCGCGGACATCGTGTTGGAGCCGCTGGCCTCTTCCTATTCCGTCCTCGAGGACGACGAACGCGAACTCGGCGCGGCCGTCATCGATATGGGCGGCGGCACCACCGACCTCATCGTCTTCATCGAAGACAGCGTCCGGCACACGGCCAGCATCGGTCTGGGCGGCAAGAACGTGACCAACGATCTCGCCATCGGCATCCGCACTCCGCTGGAGCGCGCCGAAGAGATCAAGCGCAACCATGGCACCTGTCTGCGCGCGGGCCTGGAGAATTCGGAATACATCGCGGTCCCCGGCGTGGGGGGACGCGAGCAGCGCGAAGTCAGCCGTGCGGTCTTGGCCTCCATCATCGAGCCGAGGATGCGGGAGATCTTCACCCTCATCATGCGCGAGCTGCAAAAGAACCACTACCTGGACATGCTCGGAGCGGGCGTGGTCCTTACGGGCGGCGGCGCCTTGATGCATGGTGCGGTGGAGCTCGCCGAGCAGGTCTTCGGAATGCCCGTGAAACTGGGCGTACCGAAGGGCTTCGGCGGGTTGGTGGATTCCGTGGCCACGCCGGTGCATGCCACCGGAGTGGGCTTGGTCCAATATGGCGTGATGCGCTCCAGCCAGAACCGCGACGAGCAGACGTTCGTGCAGGGCAGCGATCGCTTCAAAGAGATATTGCGTAAGATGACCGACTGGGTCAAACAGTACGTATAAAAATAGCGAAGGGTTAAACCTTTAAGGGCAGGGGGATATTTATGGTTTTTTCATTCGACGACAGCGTCAAGACGGTAGCCAGGCTCAAGGTGGTGGGCGTGGGCGGCGCGGGCGGCAATGCCATCAACCGCATGGTCACTTCCGGTTTGCAGGGCGTGGAGTTCATCGCCGTGAATACGGATGCCATGGCACTTGAGCATAATCGCGCCGACGTCAAGATCCAGATCGGCTCCAAGCTGACCGGGGGCCTTGGTGCGGGAGCGAACCCGCAGATGGGCATGATGTCCATGCAGGAGGATCGGGAGCGCGTGCGCGCCCAGCTCGAAGGCGCCGATATGGTTTTCATCGCGGCCGGCATGGGCGGCGGAACCGGCACCGGGGCGGCTCCCGTGGTCGCCGAAATAGCCCGTGAGATGGGCGTGCTGACCGTGGCCGTCGTGACCAAGCCCTTCCTCTGGGAAGGTCCCATCCGCGACAAGAATGCTACCGCCGGCCTGGATGCGCTGCGCAAATGCGTGGACACGGTCATCGTGGTCCCTAACCAGAAATTGCTTTCCGTGGTCAACAAGTCCACGCCCCTCCGCGAAGCCTTTAAGATGGCCGATGACATCCTCAGTTCGGCTACGAGGGGCATCTCGGAAATAATCCTCAAACACGGCGACATCCAGGTCGACTTCGCGGACGTCCGCGCCATCATGTCCCAGGGCGGCGACGCGCTCATGGGCACCGGACAAGCCAGCGGTGAAAACCGCGCGACCATCGCGGCCGACCGCGCCATCCATTCCCCCCTGCTCGACAATATCAGTATCGCCGGCGCTACCGGCGTGCTGGTCAATATCACCGGCGGAGACGACCTGGGCATCATGGAGGTCAACGACGCCATGAACTTCATCTACGAGGCCATCGGCATCGAGACCCAGGCCAATATCATCTTCGGCACGGTCATCAATCCGGAGTTCAAGGACGAGATCGCGATTACCGTGATTGCCACCGGCTTCGGTCAGACCCACCAGCCCAAGCAATTCGGCGCCAAGTTGACTTCCCAGGATCTGTCGGGCAAGCGTCCGGCTGCGGCCTATCCTTCCGCGCCGACCTATCCTTCGGCTCCAGTCTACCCTGCGGCCCCAGTGTATCCCACCCATATCGAGCCCAAGCAGCAAATCGTCGAGCCCTACAAGGATCCGGCCTATGACCGTCCTCCCGTGGCCCCGGTGGAACGTCTCACGGGATTCCAGGATCGCGCGGAACGCGCCAAGCCGATGGAAGAAATGCCTCCGGCACCTTCCCGTCCCTTCGCCAAGCCCGCTTCCAAGAGCGGATTCAATCCCATCCCGGCCACGCCTCGCGACGATGAGAACCGCGTTCTCTTCAATGATGCCGCCGATTCCGGCCGCAAGTACGGAACCGGGGCTGGGCCTGGCGCCGGAGCGCAGAGCCAGAAGGGCCGCTATAAGGATCTGGATCCGGATATCGATTATGAAACCCCGGCCTTCCTGCGCAACCAGGCTGACTAGGAACTTCACCCGTATTCCGCTGGGGCGCTGGTTGATAACGCCCTCGCCTCAAAAACCTCCTGCCCAAGCCCCCGTCGCAACGCTGACGGGGGCTTTTTATATCTTGGATTGGCCATGCGTCCCATCCAGCTTTATATCCACGTCCCCTTCTGCGAAAAGAAATGCCACTACTGCGATTTCGCGAGCTGGGAACTCCCCGCCGTGCAGCAGCGTCGCTGGGCCGAGGTCCTGCTCAAGGAACTGGAAATGCGGGCAGCGGATGGCCGTGGCCGCAAGGTGGATACGGTTTTCTTCGGAGGCGGAACGCCTTCCCTGCTTGCGACCGAATTCCTGGAACGCATCGTGGCGCGCATGCGCGATCTGTATGATCTTTCCCGCGTCCGTGAGATGTCCATCGAATGCAATCCCAGCAGCCTGACCCGGGAAAAGCTCGAGCTCTATCATAGGCTCGGATTCACCCGCCTGAGCTTGGGCATCCAGAGCTTCCATGCCGCCGAGCTGACGCGGCTGGGGCGTGGGCATACCGTGGAGGACGCCGACCAGGACCCCGCCACCAAGGGCGAGACCGCCGGCAAGGCCCTGGAAACCGTGGCTGCGGACGGGCGCTTCCAATTCAGCGGCGATCTCATCTTCGGCGTGCCGGGGCAGACGGAAGCCTCCTTCCTGCATAGCTTGAGCACCCTTTTGTCCTACCAGCCCGATCACGTTTCCTTCTACGGCCTCACCATCGAAGAGGGAACCGAGTTCGCGAAGCAGCAGGCTTCCGGCGCCTTGGTGCTTCCGGAAGACGGGTCCTATAATGGCATGTACACTTCCGGCGTGAAACTTCTCGAAGCGAGCGGATTCCATCGTTATGAGGTCTCCAATTTCTCCAAGCCCGGTCGTCCCTGCCATCATAATGTCGGGTATTGGACGGGCGTCGAGTACCTGGCCTTCGGTCCCGGGGCCCATGGCTTCTATGCCAACCGCCGGGCGGTTTCCCCCAGGTCATTTGAAGGTTACCTCGAATGGGGAGCCCGCGGCTTCGATGCGGAGTCCTGCGTCTCCGAGATCCTGACGCCGGAAAATCTCGTTTCCGAGGCGGTCCTATTGGGCCTGCGGCAAGGCGGTGGAGTGGATCTGGAAAAGCTGCGCGCGCTCGGTTTCACCTTGCCGGAAGAAACCCTGACCAAATGGGAAAAGGTGGGAATGATCCTTCGGGACGGCGCCAACCTCCGGCTCATCGAAGAGGGCTGGCTGTTCCTGGACGAAATCGGATCGGATTTCCTGGCGCGAGGAATTTATCGTTAGCGGTGCCGTCGGGGTAGCGACCGAGTTACCCTCCCGCTCCTGAAACCCTTATATCTAGGCTTCGCAGATGAACTTGGGCGTATAGTCCAGGTAATCGCAGGAGGTGAGATGGTAATGCACGCCTTCCAAATTTCCGAACGCGCGACCCTGGAATTCCTTTTTCACCGAATGCAGATGCCCGAAAATTACGTGCTGGGCGCCCGCATGCGCATATAAGGCCGAGGCCCGCGACGGCTTCAACAGGTGATCCAAGGGCGGATAATGGCTCAGGCCGATGCGGACTCCCGGCGTCCCGTCCGAAACCGAATCCACGGACAGTTTCAAACGCAAAAGCTCCCGATCGTAGATCCGTTCCTGCTCCTTCAGATCCCCGCCCGTCTTGATGCCCGGGATCGAGCCCTTCTTGGGATCCCAATCGATGAGATCGAAGACGGAATATTCCTCGGTATCCCACATGCGCGAACCGAAGAATACGAACGGGCCGATCTTCACGTGGTTGTTCTGCACGAAGCGGACGCTCGGCGGCAGCTCCTGTTCCAACAAGGATGCGGAGGGCCACCAGATATCATGGTTGCCCCGGAGGATGACCTTGCGGCCGGGCAGCGATCCAATCCAGTTGAGGTCCTCCAAGGCGGCCTCGAACTTCTTCGCCCAGCTGATATCCCCGGGCACGGCCACTACGTCCTCCGGGCCCACCAGCCGCTCCCAATTGGCCTTGATCTTGTCGGGATGGC
>DAINDC010000004.1:16529-16851 GCA_036732085.1 Fibrobacterota bacterium
GATTTGCCGGGCACGCCGAAGGATAGATGGGGATCGGAAAGGGCGAAAAGCTTCATCCAGCTAATTTAACATTCCGGTCAAAAAAATCACTCTGGTCATCTTATTAACCTCGGTCCCAAGGAGGATTGGGGCCAGGTCGCCCATACCGAACAGAAGAGGCAGCTGACCGACAGCCGGCATGAGGCCATCTTCACCTACCTCGACGGCCTCGGGTGGCGTCCTTCCTGGAAGCGCGGCCAAGTACCGCCGATGTTACCTCCCTTATCGGCACCCAGGCCATGCGGATTTCGCCCCCCACTTCGGGACCGGTCCGCTCGCCGCG
>DAINDC010000004.1:16861-20670 GCA_036732085.1 Fibrobacterota bacterium
TCCCCGGGCCGTCACCGTTCCCACCAATTTACCCTTTTCGAATCGCCCTTTTTTTTCGAACCCGGCTCTTCCCGCCTCCGAATGAAATCGCCCCGCGCCTTGTTACCTTTAGGCCAGTTGCCGGGCCGAGCATGCATGCCGCATGGGGTCCGCGAGGCCGGGCCATGCTTTCCAGAACCTCAAAATCCTTTCCCGAGCGCATGGTCTTCCATGTGGATATGGATGCCTTCTATGCCTCGGTGGAGCAGTTGGAAAATCCGGCCTTGCGCGGCAAGCCCGTGATTGTGGGTGGCGTGGATTCGGCGCGGGGCGTGGTCTCGGCGGCGTCCTATGAAGCGCGCGTATTCGGCATCCACTCCGCCATGCCCGTGGCCCAGGCGCGGAAGCGTTGCCCCCATGGCATCTTCGTAACCGGCAGGCATGCAGTTTACGCTGACTATTCCCGGAGGCTGATGGATTGCCTTTCCGAGTATTCCCCGGTATTGGAACAGCTTTCCGTCGACGAAGCCTTTCTCGATATGACCGGCACCGAGGCTCTGTTCGGCGAAGCGGAGGACTCGGGGCGCAAACTCAAATCCGTCATCAAGCAGCGCCTGGGCCTCACGGCCTCGGTAGGCGTCGCGGAAAACAAATTCCTGGCCAAGCTCGCATCCGATATCCGCAAGCCCGATGGCCTGATGGTCGTTAGGGCCGGCGAGGCGCAGGCCTTCCTGGATCCCATGTCCATAGACCGGCTCTGGGGCGTGGGGAAGAAGACCGTTTTGGAATTGCATCAGGTGGGCTTGTATACCATCGCCCAGCTCCGGACCCATTCCCTTGCGACCTTGACCGCTCACTTCGGGGAGAACTTCGCGACGCACCTGCACAGGCTCGCCCAAGGGCTCGACGATCGCGAGGTGGTCACCGAGTCGCAGGAGAAAAGCATTTCCCACGAACGGACTTATGAGACCGATACCGCGGACGGCGAGATCCTCACTGCGACCTTGCTCGATCTTTCCGAACGCGTGGCCCGCCGCGCCCGCAGGGACGGCCTTTCAGGACGCACGGTCTCTTTCGTCTGGCGCAATCCGGATTTCTCCCGCCAGTCGCATGCGCGCACCTTGCCGGAACCGACGCATTCCAGCCAGGCGATTTATGCGGCCGTACTCGATTTATTCAGGGAAACCGCCAAGTTACGGGGCCCGGAGCGGATGGGATTCCACGGCCGCTCCGTGGGCCCGCAGGGAAAGTCCCAGCGGAGGTTCCGTTTGATCGGCGTGCGCCTTTCCAACTTCACCCAGGATTCCCAACAGCTCTCGCTCTTCCAAAACCCCAAACCAGCGGCAAACCTGGACGCGGCCATGGATGCGGTCCGCAATAAATTCGGAGAGGGAGCCATCCGTCGCGCCCGATTGACCGATGCGGATTCCGAAGACTAATCCCTGATCACTATCGCCCAAGCAAAAAAATATGACTTTATCGTCCTTCGATACTATATCGAATGATATAAATGCAGGAGAACGTGATTCCCCATTTATTTTTTGCCTGGTCCCGGTTAACTTACCTGAGCCCGATTCCCAGCCCCCACAGCCAGGGATCCAGGTAAGCCTCTTTTCCTGAAAGGTGGAGAATGAGAACGAAAACCCTAGAGGGAAAACAATCGATTGCGTCCCGCGGAATGAGCAGCATGCAAGGCGCGGGTAAGTGGTTGGCCTTGTCCGCCGCGGTACTGGGTTGGATGTTCGATGGTCTGGAAATGGGCTTGTTCCCGTTGGTCGGCCAACCGGCTCTGAAGGAAATGTTGGGCGGGGCGCCCATCGGCACCTGGTTCGGAATCATCATCGCCGTCTTCCTCGTCGGCGCCGCCTTCGGTGGCGTGGCCCTGGGTTGGCTGGGCGATCGCATCGGCCGCACGCGAGCCATGTTTTGGAGCGTCCTGGCTTATTCCATTTTTTCGGGATTGGGCGCCTTCGTCACGGCGCCCTGGCAACTCGCCATCCTCCGCTTCTTCGCGGCCTTGGGCATGGGCGGGCAATGGGCCTTGGGCGTCGCCTTGGTCATGGAAATCTTTCCCAATAAAAGCCGGCCGCTCATGGCGGGCGTCATCGGCGCTTCCGCCAATGTCGGCTTCCTGATGATCGCGCTCTTGTCCCTGGGCCTTACCAGCTTCATCGCCGGCGCAGGCACGGTCCTGCATGCGGTGCTTCCGGACGCCTGGGTCATTACCTTGCTTCAGAACGGGAGCTGGCGCCTGTTGATGCTGCTCGGCGCCGCACCGGCTTTGCTGACCTTCTTCATCCGAATCTTCGTCCCCGAGTCCGAGATGTGGGAAAGCTCCAGCAAGAGCGATAAGGCCAAGGTCAAGGTCTCCGAACTTTTCCAGGGCGGCTTGGCCCGGTACACCTTGATCGGCGCTTGCCTGGGCGCCGTCGCCCTGCTCGGCACCTGGGGTTCGGTGCAATGGATTCCTTCCTGGGCCAGCAAGCTCACGAACAAGGCGCCCGGCGTGCGCGAAACGGTACAGATGATTTCGGCTTTCGGGGCCATCGTCTTCAGCCTGGGCTTCGCGTGGATCGCGGAGAGGTTGAATCGCCGCATCGCCTATTTCTGGTTGGCCACGCTTTCCTTGATCACCTGCGCGGTGCTCTTCCGGATCCCGATGGAATACGGCGCGGGCTTCAAGCTCTGGACCTTTCTGGTGGGCGGCCTGACCGCGGGCTTCTACGGATGGCTGCCCCTCTACCTCCCGGAGTTGTTCCCGACGCGCGTGCGCGCCACCGGTTCCGGTTTCACCTTCAATGCCGGGCGCTTGCTCGCGGCGGGCGGGACCTTGGTGAGCGGCCAGTTATTGAACAGTTTTCATGAGGACTATGCCCGGATGTGCTCGGTCATCAGCCTGGTCTATGTCTTTGGCATGGTCCTGATTTGGTTCGCGCCAGAGACCAAGGGCAAACCGCTGCCCGATTAATCCTTGGGCCCACACATCGGCCGGCTCCGGGTCAAGGGCGGGGCGGGGGCCGGCTCCTCCTTTTATTTTCTGGCTCTTCTTTTAATTTTTAATTTCTGGCCATGCCAACCTTATCCATTCCCGCGCTCCGATGCGGCGGCCCTTCCAACCTTCCCCATTCCACTCTCCTCAAGGCCGGACCTTTGACCCTGCTCTTGGAGCAAGGCGAAATCCGCCGCGTCCGCTTGGGCGATCGTGAAATCATCCGGCGCATCTACGTGAGCCTGCGCGGGCCCGATTGGAGCACGATCGGCGGGACGCTTTCGGAGCTCAAACTCGATGCGGGAGACGATGCCTTCCAAGCCTCCTATACCTTGACCCATAAACAGGCGGAATACGATTTCACCTGGAAGGTTTCCATCTCCGGGACCTCGCAAGGCGGCTTGCGGTTCCAGGCTTCGCGACCAACCGGGCCGCGCTTTGCCTGCTGCATCCTTTGCGCGAATGCACGGGCGCTCCCGTAAGGCTGGCCGGAGCCGATGGCAAGGAACGGACAGGCCGATTCCCGGAAACCATCCTTCCCGATCAGCCTTTCCTGGACTTCCAAACCTTCGCGCATGAGGCCGGCCCCGATCTCTGGGCCTCGCTCAAATACGAGGGCGACACCTTCGAGATGGAGGACCAGCGGAACTGGTCCGATGGCTCCTTCAAGACCTACAGCCCGCCCCAGGCCCGCCCCAAGCCCATGCGGGTGGAGCCCGGCTGGGAGACGATGCAGTCCGTAACCTTGGCGTTACAGGGAAAGGCGCCGGTCCCGCCGCCGCCGAAGTCGCCAGCGCTCAGGCCCTTGGCTGGGCCGGGGAAGCCTTTGCCTGTCCTGGGT
>DAINDC010000004.1:20680-31798 GCA_036732085.1 Fibrobacterota bacterium
GGACCGGTCGACGTGGCGAGGCTGAAGGCCTTGGCGCCCGGCCATCTGCGCGCGAATTTCCGACTGTCACATCCAGGTTACCTGGACGGCCTGCATAGGGCCGTGGCCGAAGCCGGAGCTTTGGGCCTTCCCTTGGAGGCAGCCCTGATCGTGCCGGAAGGGGAGCGTGAGGCCGATTCCGCCTTGGGCGGATTTTCCCGCGCCTGGAAGGAAAGCGGGGGCGTCGCGGTCCGCTGGCTGGTCTTTTCGGAAACGCGGGACGCGACCTCCTCCTCGATCCTGGATGCGGCCCGCAGGCATCTTCCGCAGGCCCCGTCGGAGGCGGAAGCCGGCTTCGCAATCGGATCCGATTCAGGTCTGACAATCGGTTCCAAGAGCGATTTCGTCCTGCTCAATCGGAACCGTCCCGAGTCTCCCGCCGACGTCGGGATCGCCTATGCCATGACCCCGCAGGTCCATCTTTCCGACAATCGTACTTTGGTGGAATCGCTGGAAGGCCAGGAATGGACCTTGCGGACCGCCGCCGCACTCTGGCCAAATCAGAAAATATCCGTCACGCCGATCACAATTAAAAGATCGCCCCTGGTACCGGCCTTGAAGCGCCAGGACGTCGCCCTTCCGATTGATCATTGGAAGTCCCAGGTCGACACCCGGCAGTTCTCCCTCTTCGGTGCGGGTTGGACCTTGGGCTCGCTCAAGCGGCTGGCCTTGCACGGGCCCGTCGCCGGGCTTACCGCAACCTATTATGAAACCACGGGGCTATTGGGTTTGCTGGCGGGGGAGACGGCGGATGCGGAGGGCCTGACCGTTCCCGGTTCCGACCTCAGGATGGATGCAGGCTGGGTTTATCCCCTGTACCATGTCTTCGCGGATTTCGCCGAGTTCCGGGGAGGCACGGCTTCGGATGTGGCGTCCCAGGCTCCGCTCCGTTTCGATGCGGTGCAGCTCCGACTTGGCGGCCGGCGGATTATCCTGCTCGCGAACCTCGAGGAGAAAGCGGGAAGGCTATGCTTGGACGGCGTCGAAAAAATCAAAGGACTGCGCAGGCTGAATGAGAAGAATGCCATGCTGGCGATGCAGGAGCCGGAGGCTTTCCGCGCCCAGCCCTTGGAGTCCGTTCCGCATGTGGGGGGAAGCGTCGAACTCGATCTGTTTCCTTTCGAATTGATCCGCATCGACTTGGAATAAGGATCTTGGAATAAGGATCGCCGTTCCGGAACGCCAGTGCGGTCAACCCTTCATCGGCTGGACGATCAAGACCACGGGCTTCCCTCTCCGGGACGCACCCACCAATTGCAGCACGGTCCGCAATTGCCCGACCCTTCCCAGGTTTCCGAAGCGCATTTTCTTGATGACGTATTTGGTCTGGACCGAAGCGCCCGATCGATGGGATTTGACATGCCAGCCTTGTCGGAAGCGGCGGAAAATGAAGATTCCCGCCACGCCCAGGAACAGCAATGCCAGCGGAGTCTGAAGGGCTCTCAATCTTTTCGGACTTAGTTTCCGGCCCAACAGGGCCAGATTCTCATCCATATGGACTCGGGTCTTTTCGATTTCCTTTTTGAGATCGTCCGGGGAGGAGTCGTTGATCTGAACGGCCTGCTCATCCAAACGCGTGGTCTCTTTTTCCATTTTCTTTTCCGAGTCCCTGTCGTCAATTTTATCCGCGATCTTATCCGTTCTATCCGCGATCTTGTTCGTAAAGGTGGAACCGGTTTTTCTAGCCATGACGTTCTTCCTTTTTCAGCTTGGCCCTGACCCAATCCTTGTCGTCCTTCAAGGTATCCAAGGTCTTTTGGGGGACAAACTTTTCCTTACGCATGGAGCGCAGGGATTTGAGCATGAACGAAAGTGCGGCCACTCCCAACAACAGGGAGAGGATAAGGGGCGCGAACCAAGCGGAGACAGCTCCGGAAAATCCCGAAGCGGACAGGCCGGCCTGGATCAGGTTGTTCAGAAAGAGGAAAAAGAAGAACAGGAAATACAATCCCACCAAGGCGCCCACTCCCAGGAAAGCCGTGTTCTTCCCGATCATGGTAAATTTCCCGACCATTTCCCGCTTGGCCAGGGCGACTTCCTGGCGGATCAGCCGGACGGTGTCGTCCCTCAATTCCTTGATGACATGGACGAGCGAGGGTTCCGGGTGCATATCGACGGTTGCCATAATCCCTCCTTGGGCCCCTGGAATCCTTCCGGGGCCATGGAACGCTCCCTCGGAGCCTTCCGTATACCCGATAGTCCGTTGATCTGAAGATAGGTTTTGACCGGAAGCGAAAAAAGTTGAGCTATTATTTCCTTGGGACCGCTACGGGTCCCGAGAACACGCCCCCGGCGGGCGCTTGCGGCGAAGGAGATCTCATGGGAGCTTATAAGGAAGAGTTGGAATTCGCCCTGCGCATGGCCGCGGAGGCCGGCAAGATCGCCCTCTCGCATTTCCAGACCGCGTTGCGGGTGGAAACCAAATCGGACAATAGCCCGGTCACCATCGCGGACAAGCAGTCGGAAGAGGCCCTACGCAGGCTTATGGAAAAGCATACGCCTGATTACGGCATCATCGGCGAGGAGTTCGGGACCCAGGCCGGCAGCGCGGATCGGGAATGGGTCATCGATCCCATCGACGGAACCAAGGCCTTCATCCACGGCGTGCCGTTGTTCGGCACCCTGTTGGCTCTGTTGGAGAAAGGCCGGCCCGTTGTGGGCGTGGTCTCCATGCCCGCCCTGGGCCATGTCATGGCGGCTTCCCTGGGATCCGGCTGCGCCTTGGATGGCCGACCCTGCCGGGTCTCCTCCGTGGATCGGTTGGAAGAAGCCCTGATCCTGGACGGCAGCGGCACCACCATGGAACGTCTGGGTTACGGGCCTGCCTGGACCAAGCTCCGGAATCGCGCCAAGCTGCATCGCGGCTGGGGCGATTGTTATGGCCATCTGCTCGTGGCCGCGGGACGCGCCGAGGTCATGGCCGATCCCATCGTATCGATATGGGATGTGGCCCCGTTCGCCGTCATCCTGCCGGAGGCCGGCGGCCGTTTCACAGCCTTCTCAGGTAACGCGTCGATTACGGAACAGTCCGGCATCTCCTCCAACGGCCGCTTGCATGCGGAAATCGTCGCCGGGCTCGTGAAGGCTTGAGAGCCGGAGCTCGTGAAGGCCTGAAAGCCGGATTATCGCGGTGGCCGGAAAGCCCGGGTCCGATCAATCCGTGATCCAATCCTCCGGATCCTGTTCGCCGCCTTCCTCGATTTCCAGCAGCGACATGGGCAGGTAAAGCAAAAGGTCGGATGCGACCAAGCCCAAGGTGCCGCGATCCTTGCGGGCCAAATCGCCCGCTTTGCCATGCGCGAAAACGCCGAGCCCGGAGGCCTGATCACAGGGCTTGACCGCCAGCAATCCCGCTATGACGCCCGCCAGCACGTCTCCGGAGCCCGCCGTGGCCATGCCTGGATTTCCCACCGGAAGGGCCGTGATGCGGCCGTCGGGAGCCGCGCACAGGGTGGTGGCCCCTTTGAGGACCAGATTCAGGTTGCGGGTCTGGGAGAACTCGCGCGCATGCCTCATCAGTTCCATGGGCTCGGAATAATCATACTCGCCGCCCATCTTCTTGTACTCGCCGGCATGGGGCGTGACCACGAAGTTGTCGAAGCCGCGCAGATCGGCTTGCGTGGTCGTGAAGTCCGGTTTGAAATAGGCCAGCGCATCCCCGTCAACGACGGTCCGCTTGTCTTTCAGCTTGGGCATCAGGGCTTCGACGAACTTGTCCGTTTCCGGGTGCTTGCCCAATCCCGGGCCCACCAGGACGCAATCGGCCCATTCGATCATGGGTTCGAGTTCCGCCAGATGTTCGGGTCGGAAGAACCCCGGTCCGGTCGCGCCCACGCCTTCCGAGGCGCCGATGGGCATGCCGATGATTTCCAGGATGTGCACGGTGGTCTCGGAATGGATGCCCGCGGGATAGGCGAGCTTGACCATGCCGGCGCCCGCGCGCAAGGCCGCATTCGAGCACAGTGCGGCCGCGCCATGCATGCCGCGCGATCCGGAAATCACCAGGACCTTGCCGGTATTGTATTTATTGGCCTGGTAGTCCCTTTCCGGATAATCGGAAACGGCGTCGTCCATGGTATAGAGCCGCATGCGCGAGGGCTGGCTCATGAGCAGCTTCTCGTCGAAGCAGATGGGGCTGTAACCCACCTTGCCAAAGGCCAGGGAAGCGGGGTAGAAGGCCGCGGAGACCTTCATCGCGCCCAGGCAGACCGTGGCGGAAGCTTCGACCGCGCCCCGGCCCGCATCGGCGGTGTCGCAGCGGATGCCGGAAGGGACGTCCACGGAGACGATGGGCACGCCGCTCTGGTTCATGCCGAAGATGCAGGACTGGATCAGGCCTTCGGGTTCACGGGTGATGCCGCTCCCCAGGAGCGCGTCCACTATCAGGGTGATATCCTGGAAGACGGGCAGGTCCAGGGGGGACCGCACGAAGTTGATGACCAGGTCGGCTTCGGCCACCTGCTGGTGGAGCTTCTCCGTTTCGGGTGAGAAGCCTTTTTCGGAAGGGGACGGGGTCTGGTAGATGACCACGGCATAGCCTGCCTGGGAGGCCAGCAAGGCCGCCGCGAGCCCATCGGCGCCGTTATGCCCGGGACCGCAGACGAAGGCGATGCTTTCCTCGCGCCGGTCCGGCCGGGCCTGGGGATCCTCGGGCGGGCCGCCGACATCCTCTTCCAGCGCCTCCGGACCCAATCCCTCCTCATCGTCCTCATCGCCTTCCATCATGGTCTTGATGGTCTCGAAGATCGCTTCCCCGGCGCTCATGATCATGTCGTATTCACTAAGACCATATTCGCTGGTGGTACGGCGTTCGACTTCCTTCATCTCGGCCAAAGTGAGGATGGGAATCATGCAATCTCCTATAAGGATTAATCGGCGGAACGCGGCATCAGGTGCACGAAGGACATTTAAAACGGGGGGAGGGGAAATGCCAAGCTGAAATCAGGAATTCTCGATGTCGCCGAGAATTTCATCGATCTCATCCTGGACTTCCTGCTCGAACTTGGTCGGCCTGCGCCGTTCGATGATGATGGCCCGGGAGTTGATCGCCTTCTTGAGATCCACGATGCGCTTTTGTTCCATTTCCAGATTCATCCTTTCCAGCTTGGCGAGACGGATGCGCAAGAGCAATTGCCCGAGCGATGCCCCCGTGATGAACACGGCCGCCAATATGGTGAGGATGAGGATGGTTTCCGAAATCATGGCGCCGCCGCTTTCTTGGCATCAAGATAGGTTTTAGCCGCTTCAGTGTTAAAATTTAATCTATCCAGTAGTAAAATGGCTTCCTGGGGATCGAATTTCATGGGGAAGCTATGGGTCACCTGCCATGAATTTAGGGCTTTTAGAATCGGAAAGGCCAAATTCTCAATCCGATAGCGTTCCGAGTTCAATTTCAGGCTGTCGACCAAATCAAGTAGCATGTAGAAGGGCTTGAGATCCATTTTTTCGGGGGATTCCATGAGGCGACGGCTCAAAACCACCAGGTAATTGTGCAACTTCCGCTTGGCGGGTCCCAGATGGGCCACAATCCCCTGGTTACGCAGGCGCACGGCCAAGGTCAGGGCGCGTTTCATTTCCCCGATATCGTTATTTTGCAAGCCGGCCAGCAGGGCTTCCACCAACCGGAAGTTTTCGATGATATGCAAGGTTTGCAGGATGCTCTGGGGCAACGGCCAGCCCAAGCGCTGGAACTGCTTCTCCTTGATGCCGAGCCGCCATTCCTGCATCCGCACTTCCTCGGCCGATTCCTCCCAGAAGCTGTTCTTGAGATGGATGGCCATCTTATCCTTGATGTCCGGGGGCAGGACGTTGGCCGTCAAGGTCAGGGGCTGGATGGGCGCGAGCCATTCCTCCGGCTTTTCCGATTTCGGATTGGACGAGGGTTCCCACTGCGCGAGCGGCACCCCCGGATTCGCGCAATAGGCCATGATGTCCGCGTCGAACCCATCCTGATGGTAGATGAGCCAGGATGTTTCCGTCACTCCGCTGACGGCATGCACGAAGGCCGTCTCGAGGATGGTCCACAGTCCGAAGGTGCGCTGCGAATGCGCGGCATGCTTCCACACCGGACTCTCCGCATAGGCGAAGGGCTCGCCGCTGAATTCCTTGACCCATTGGCCCAGGGCCAGGTAGGCGTGGGCGGGCAGCATCTCGCGCTCGAGATCCTGGAAGATGCGATCGCCGTGCTTCCCGCCGATATTGGATTGCGCCTTGGCCAGTTCGGCCAGGAACTCCTTACGTAACGCGGAAGATACCCAGCGCGCTTCCAGCAGGTGCAGGACGCGGAGGGCGTATTTCAGGTTCTGGACGGTCTCGATGCCGGTGATGTCGGCGAAGAACCAGGCGCAGCTGGTGAAGATATAATGCGAATAGCGCAGGATCTCGATAAGGTCGGCGCCGCTTTCGCGGTCCGCGCCGGGAGCCAGGTGGGCGGCCCACCAGTCGCCGCGTTCCTTGGCGTCCAATTGCCAGGCGATGATGGCCGTGTTCTTGGCTTTGTCCCAATCGCGGAACAGGGAGGGCCCGTTCGCCTCCGTATGGCGTTCGGCCTCGCGGTAAAGGATGTCCAAGGCCTGGCGCAAGGGTCCGCGCCATTTCTGGTTCCAGCCGTCCTGCCCGCCGTTGGAGCAGCCGCAGTCTTCCTTCCACCGGCCCACCCCATGCGCGCAAGACCAGGCCGTGCCGTCGCCATGGGCGTTCTTGAGGCGGACCTCATGACGCGGCGGGTGATTGGCAAGATACCAGGCATAGTTGACCGGGACCATGTTGAGGTGCGGGGCCGCGTCACGGAAAAGGTAGGCCGCGCACATGTCCCCGAAGGGTTCGTGATGGCCGTAAGATTCGCCGTCCGTGCAGACCGTGACCAGTTGATCCTCGGAATTGTTGCGATCGAAGGACTGCGAGATCCGTTCCCCGAAGTGGCTGGCATTGGTCAGCAGATGCTCGAAGCCCACTCCATGCGAGAGCGGGCCATCATAGAAGAAGACATCGAGGAATCCCTTTTCAATGGGCGTGCCATCCTCGGCCACGGGGAAGATGCGATAGGGCCGCCGCGAGTCGATGCTGTTATTCGCGACATCGGTCCAGTTGTCGCCCTGCAGGGGCCGCACCTTCATGGCCTGGGTGGGCGCCAGCACGGTGAATTTGATCCCCTCGCGGATGAGGGCCGCCACCGTTTCCATGTTGATGGCGGTCTCGGCGAGCCACATGCCTTCCGGGCGGCGTCCGAACCGACGTTCGAAATCGGCTATGCCCCACCTGATCTGCAACCGGCGCTGCTCTTCCGTCGCCAGGGGCATGATCACATGGTTATAACCCTGGGCCATGGCATTGCCGTGGCCTTGCAAGCGCCCGCAGCTTTCCTTATCCGCCTCGAGGATGCGCGAGTAGGTATAGGGATGTTTTTCCTCCAGCCAGGAAAAGAGCGTCGGCCCGATATTGAAGCTCATGAAGGCATAATTGTTCCGGATGTCCTCGATGCGTCCCTTGTCGTCCAGAATGCGGGAGGCGCCGTTGGGCGCATAGCATTCCACGAAGACGCGTTCGTTCCAATCATGCGCCGGAAGCGCCGAAGGTTGGAGCTCGACTTGTTCGATGAGCGGGTTCTCGCGCGGCGGTTGGTAGAAATGGCCGTGGATGCAGAAATAGCGATTGTTGCTGGGCGTAGTCGTGGGCATAGCTTGATTGAAATGTACCTAATTCCAGGGGGGAGGGTATGCGGGGAAGCGGATCGGGAGTCGGGCTAGAACCAGAACCGGGAAGTAACCGTCAGGTTCAATGCCAAGGAAAAGCGGAGCCGTTCGACCCCAGGACATTTTTTCCGGCGAGGCGGTCCTTCAACATGTCGATGCCTTGCTGGAGGATGGCTTCACGATTGTCGGTGGAAGGGCGGAACCATAATTCTTCGTCCTGATTGACGCGGATATAACATTTGTCGGCGATGCTCCGATCGCCCAGGAGCACTTCCAAGGTGGCCTGCCTGCCGTCCACGACGACGCTGCGGATCCAACGGATGCTCATTGCCGAACCACCATTCTATTTCAAGGCTTTGATTCTCCCGCGAGAAAATTCCGGGATTACGCCTTGCTGATATTTTATCAGGAGGTCCTCGTATCTGGCAAGGGCGGCTTGGCGGCCGGCAGGGAGCTTTTCCTGTAAAAAGGCTGCTTTGGCTTCCGCCTGCAGGCCGGCCAGCCGGTCCGGACTGCGTTTGGCGGCATCGTCCAGAACGGCCTCGGCGCTGTCGGTTGCGCCGATTTGCACCAGGATTTGGGCTTTTTCAATCCGGGCGAAAGGCCACAGGGCCGAACCATGGGCCACCTGATCCAGCGATTTCATGCGGTCCTGCGCGGGGCGGGGGGCTTCCGGCAATCCGTGAAAGAAGTGGCTCCGCCCTTCGCCGGAGGTGTCCTGAAGGAGGAAAAAGCGGTATTCCAAGGCTCTTTGCGCCTCGTCGCTGCCGGTATAGGCGGAAGCCAAAACCATCAGGGATTCGGCCGAGGCGAAACGCCCTTGATCCAAAGCCAGGCATCCCTGCCAGAACAGGATGGGGCCGGTGCCTTCCTGCCGTTGCGGATCATGCTTCAAGGCATCCAAGGTCTGGGCCGCCTCCTTGGGCTTGCCCAGGGACATCAGGGCCTGGGCCCGCAGCAACCTGCCCCGGTATCCCCAGGGAGGCGTGGATTTTTCCTCCAGGCGTTTCAGGCGGATCAGGGCCTGATCCGGTTTGCCGAGTTTCAAGAACGCGGTGGCCGTGATGAAGGCTTCCTCGTCGGTCATGATCGGGCCATGTAACCCGGCAGTTACCTCCGTTTCGGCCGCGATGGCGGGCCAATCCTTGAGCTGATAACGGATTTGCAGGTGCAGGGCTCGGGCCATGGATTGCCAGGGCTGGTTCAGGTTCCGCCAAGCCAGCTTCTCGAGCAGGCTCGCGGCATCATCGAAATATCCCAGGGACTGGAAACGGTTGACGCGATCGAGGATGGCGGCGGGTCCGGGATTCCGCATCGCGAGCCCGGCCTGAAAATTCCGATAGGCGCAACCGTAATTCCGGTTCCCCCAACAGAGCGATTCCAATATCCCCACCGTGGTCGGTCCGGCCTGCCGGACTCCGGCCGTCAGGGAATCCAACAGGTCCGAGGCCGGCATGTCCGTGCTCGCGGTCCGCAGGAGATTCCCCATCTGGTATTGGATGGTCCCGGTCTGGACGGAATCCAATTCCGCTTCGCGAAGATAGGCGAGACCGGCGCGGTAGGGATCCGGAACCATCTGATAGATCTCGGCCAGCTCGCGGTAAATGGCGGGATCGGGCAGGTTCTTGAGTTCGGCCAGGAAGGCCATGTCCAGCGCATGCGGCGTATCATGGCGCGCGAGGAATCGATCCAGGTGGGTCAAGTACCAGCTTTTATTATCGGTCAGTCGGGCGCGCAGTACGGAGTCGGCGGTGCCCTGTCGGATTGAGGGCGCGGTGACTGAATCCTTCAGCCGCAGGCAGTCCGCGGCGGCGAGATAGGGATCGGGATTGAGGCCACCGATGGGAAGCGGTTCGATCGCTTGCTTGCAGGCGCCCATATCGATGGGCTTGTCGGCCGTGGAGGGAGGAAGGGACTCCGCCTTGGCCGGGGTGGCCGACTTGACTGCGGCCGTGCTGGCTGGGATTGCGGCGGACGTGGCCGCATGGGCGGCGGCCGCAGCGCTGAGCAGAGCCAGGAAAAGCAGTCTGGCCACCCATGCCGACTTCCCGAAGGACAATCGGCTCCCATCGGCCGGGGTTTTTTCCATAGGCATCACTTGCGTTCGAAACTGGCCTTGGCTGTATCGGTCAATCTATTGGAGTCCGTCGCCACGACCACCACGGTATAGATGATGTTGTCCGTGAGCCGGGTCAGGTTCGCCTGCCAAGTGGAACCGGAGATCACCGGTTGGCTGGCAACACCGGGAGACGTGACCGTGATGGCTATGGATGCGGCATGGGTTTGCGTTCCTGATATCGCGATGGAATCCGCCGTGATGGGCGTGGTGATGGGCGACAAGGTGACATGGGTCTTGCACTCGAGGGCGCAATCGGAATCCTTGCAATCGGTCAGACCGTCTCCATCATTGTCGATATTGTCGGTGCAGATTTCCTTGACGAAGGGAGGGAAGTCCGTATTGGTATGGCATTCGGTCGCGGCGATGACGAAAGCCAGGGCGAAAGCGCCCGCCAAATATGTGAACCAGGAATTGGCCTTCATGATTGTCCTCGAATGCAAGGTAAAGCGATGAAGGGCAAAATAGCTACTTCCAACGATAGAGGCCAAGGTGGCCGAGGATGACGGCGATTAGGATGATGGGGACGTGCAGGATTTCGCACCAAATCAGGTCCCGCAGCAAACCCCGGTGCCCCAATTTCCTGGAAGTGATGGAAAGGAAGATTCCGCTCAGCATGATTTTTATCGCTGCCGGGAACCAGAAGGCCGCCCAAGGAACCCAACCCAGTAATGCGAAGATCGGACTCAGGGCCAGCCACCAGTAGAAGGCATAGACCCCGACCAACAGGGCCACGAATCCTTTTTCATCGTAATGCGCGCCATTGCTGGCCCAACGCGCCCTCTGCTGGATCAGTCCGGTCCAGGTGGTGACGGGGGAAGTGGTAACGCAGGCATCGGGAGAGGGGTTGTAGGCGACCTTCCATTGCGGCTGCTGTTGCATTTTGCGGACGAGCAAATCGTCGTCCCCGGAAACCGAATCCTCGAGGCCCTGGAAACCGCCGACGCTCTCATAGAGTTCCTTCCGGTAGGCGAGGGAAGGCGCGCTGGCAATCATGGGCCGACCCGATGCAAAAGTGGCCGCCTCGATGCTGACCAGTCCGAAGACTTCATGTTCCTGGTATCGGGAAAGCAAGGTGCCATTGCCGCGGATCTTTTTGGGACCCTGCACGATTCCGATATTCCTTCCGAAGCTCTTCCTTCCGAAACATAAGGACATGGAGCGGATCCATCCGCGCGGGGCGATGCAATCCGCATCCGTGGTCAGGAGGATTTCCCCTTTCGCGGCGGCGAAGCCCGCGGCCAAGGCGCGCTTTTTGGGGCTGGCCACCGG
>DAINDC010000004.1:31808-34676 GCA_036732085.1 Fibrobacterota bacterium
GCGGCGAACCGGCGGGGATGCTGACGAGACTGAACCTGGGATCCCGATCGCAGAAATCCCGGATGATGGCCGCCGTGGCATCCTCCGAACGATCGTCGACGCAGATAACCTGCCAATCCCCGGTATAGTCTTGTTCTGCCAGCGCCTGCAAGGTGGCGGGGGCATGTTCTTCCTCATTGCGGAGCGGGACGATGACGGAAAAACTCAGGAGTTCGGAAAGTCCACCGGGTTCTGGTCTTCCAGATTGGGAGGGCTTGTCGCCGGTTGCCACTACTTGCCAACCCGTTGCTTGCACATGCGCAGGTCCGTCCAAAACGCCTGCCGAAGATTTAACCGTTGTTTCAACGGCTTTAACCGCGCCTTGCGCGGCTTTAACCGCGGCCTCCGCGGCTTTGACCGTGGGTTCCGAAGCTTTGACCGCGCCTTGCGCGGCTTGGACTGTATTTTCCATTTCCGCGAATAAAGGCTCGCGGCCTTCCCTTAAAACCCTCCGCGACCGTCCCAGCCTAAGCGCCCCGCTTATGAATAATGCCATCATGCCGGTATAGACCGCCGTGAGGAAAAAGGCGATGACTTCTGCTGCCGCTGCCATGGGAGCTAACAAGGGAAAGACCGTACCATGCAAAAAAATATACATCCGGGCGGAAGAGGGGGATGCTATCTTTTCCGCCATGATATTACGAAGAGCCAAAATACTTGCGACCATGGGCCCGGCCCTAGAAGTTCCCGGAGTGTTGGAATCGGTGATGCTGGCGGGAGCGGACGCGTTCCGAATCAATTTCTCGCATGGCAGCGAAGAGCAGCATGCCCATTACGTCTCCATCATCCGGGCCGCGGCCCGCAAACTCAAGCGGCCCTGCGCCGTGCTCGCCGATCTGATGGGACCCAAGGTCCGCGTGGACGCCAAGGAATACATGCTGGAGCCGGGCGGGGAAGTATTTCTGGTTCCCAAGCCGGGAGATCCCGCAGCGCGCTCAATCGGAATTTCCTTCTCAGGGTTGGCCAAGCTGGTCAAACCCGGTCAGCGCATCCTGCTGGATGACGGGAAATTGGAAATCAAGGCCTTGTCGGTTAAGGGCAAGAATGTTCGTTGCCAGGTCATCCGCGGCGGCCTCCTGAGCCCGAACAAATCCCTGAATGTGCCCGGTGTGGATCTGGGACTGCCGGTTCTCAGCATCAAGGACAAGGAGGATCTTCGCTTCATCAAGAAGATGGGATTCGATTGGATCGCCGCTTCCTTCATCCGTGACGGCGCCGATGTCCGCTCCATCAAGCGTTATATGGAATCCCTGGAACTCCGGCTTCCGGTCATCGCCAAGGTGGAAAGCGCGCAGGCCGTGCAGAACCTCCGGGAGATCGTGGAGGCCGCGGAAGGCGTCATGGTCGCCCGCGGGGACTTGGGTGTCGAATTGGATCTCGAGCTCATTCCCACGGTGCAAAGGAATGTCATTCACCTCGCGCGCGAAATGGGCAAGGTGACCATCATCGCCACGCAAATGCTGGAGACCATGACCACCTCGGCCCGGCCCACCCGCGCCGAAGTCACCGACGTCTCCACCGCCGCCCTGGCCCGCGTGGACGCTCTCATGCTCTCCGGTGAAACCGCCACGGGAAAATTCCCGGTGGAAGCCGTGCAGATGATGGACCGGACCATCCGCATCACGGAAAAAAACCTGGAAGAGGAAATCGTCGGCATCTCGCATCCGGAAACCATCGCCTTGGTCTGCGAAGCCGGCCAGTACCTGAGCTATATCAGCGGGGCCCGGGCCCTGGTGGCCATCAGCACCTTCGGCACCACGCCGCGAATCCTCTCGACCTTCCGGGGCAATATCCCCGTGGTCGTGGCGTGCATCCAGCCGGCAATCTACAACCGCAGCACCCTCTACTACTCGGTGATGCCCATCATGACCAAACCGGTCAAGAATCCGGAAACCGTGTTCAAGCGCGTTGCCTCCGAGCTTAAGGAACAAGGCTTGGTGGTCAAGGGCGATATCATCGTCTTTGTCTTCGGCCATCCCATCCATGCCCGCAAAGGCACCAATAGCATCCGTCGCTGGGAAGTGGACTGAACTTTGACCTAGTGATAGTGGATGGAGGAATAGGCCCGATGCGCCGGGACCTGCAAGAACCGGTTCTCTTCGGGACACCATCCCGATAGCATGCCCCCATAGACGCAGCCCGTATCCAGCCCCTTGAAACCCGGCAGATCCACCAGGCCCCGCTGGGCCCAATGTCCGAATACCACGGTCTTGTCAGCCTGAACGCAATCGAACCAGGGCGGGTCGCCGGGCCCTTTCAGATCCGCTCCGCTTCCGTCCCAGGTGCGGATCTGCATCAGGATCCGTTCCGACATTTCGGAAAGATTTTTTTTGCCCGGCTCCAGGCCTGCATGCACCAGGATGAGGTCGGAGAGTTCCAGGTAGACCGGCCACGATGCGACATAGGCTAGCCATTCCTTCGCATAGATGCCGAGCATGGCCAGGTAGGCGGTATCACGGGAGTTGCGCTTGGATTCCGGCATGCCTGCCGCATCGATTAGGTATTGATCATGATTGCCGCGGACCACGCTGGCTTGCAGTTCCTTGAGCCTTTGCAAGGTTCCCGGCACATCCGGACCCTTGCCGACCACATCGCCGACGGAAAAAAGCTCGTCCTGTCCGGCCCGGAATCCAAATTTCTTCAGCAAATCGTGCAACTCGGAAAGGCAGCCGTGCAGGTCTCCAACGAACAATCGCCGATTTTCGATCCGCACAGGCATGGTCCCAAAGGAATATACATCCTGGGGCCGGGAATTTTTAACTTGTCTGGTTTTGCCGCCGAAAGTGAAATGCTCGAAAACAAAGATCTGGTCCATATCCTGAAGCTCCT
>DAINDC010000004.1:34686-35766 GCA_036732085.1 Fibrobacterota bacterium
ACGATGAAAGCCCAAAGGTCCGCGGCCATGTCTGGGAAAAACTCGAGGCCAACCTGCCTGCCTGGGAGCCGGATATTCGCGCGCGTTTGGAAGACATTCCGATTCCGTCCCGGAAGAAGATCCTGGATTTGATCGCCCTTCGGGCGCGAAGCGGGTTTCGGGGCGCTTGGCTGAGCTGGCGGGAGCTTCCCGACGATATGGAAAAACTGGAGGCCGCTCTTTCCGGTCTTTCCTTTTACTTATCGGGCGTTGGGTTCACGGGCTCCAGGCCCTTGCATCCGGAACTGGCTAATCTGTTAGATGGACTGGCCCAGGATTTCCGGGATAGCGGCGCGGAACCGGTGCCCAGCGCGCTGGCCGAATTCCTGTTTTCCGAACGGGGATTCCGCGGCGCGGAATCGGACTATTACGATCCCGGGAATAGCGATCTCGTCCAGGTCATCGAAAAGGGACGCGGCATTCCCATCACCCTGGCCAGCATATTCATGCTGGTCGGCCATCGCCTGGGACTCTCCATCCAGGGCTGCGACGTTCCGGAACATTTTCTGACGCGCGCGCAGGAAGGCGATCAGGACATCATCATCGATTGCTTCGACGGCGGCAGGATCCTGGATCGGGATCGGTTGGCCCAACTCGAGTTGAAATATGCGCCGGATTTTTCCCGGCTGCTGCGCTCCACCGCTTCGCCCGAAGCCATCGTGGCGCGCGTCCTGCGCAATCTGATCAATGCCTACCATCTCTCCGGGAACAAGCAGGCCAGCGAATTCATGTGGACCTTGGCCGATGATCTGCGCGTCGATCGGGAAGGCCCGGAAGACCTCGCCGACCCGGCCTAGCTGCCCGAAACAGGCCTGGCGCTTCCGACTTCGGCCCCGCCCAACCTTCGGCTACCAATATTCTTCGGTGTGCAGGCTGCCCGGATTCTGGGTGCTGTAGGTGGTGTAGCCGCGAGGCTCCAGGAGTTTTCCCACCTCTTCGATCATGGCCGGATTGCCGCATAGGAAGACCGAGGTCTTGGCGGGATCCAGATCCACTTCGAGCCTGTCCCGCAGCAAATGGGATTGGAAATATTGGGTGATG
>DAINDC010000005.1:0-1362 GCA_036732085.1 Fibrobacterota bacterium
GCTTCATCCCCACCGGCAGCATCAACCTCGAGAAGCTCCCGGAGTACCTGGCCTTCAAGCCCGTGGTGGCCGTGGGCGGGAGCTGGATGGTCGCCCCGGAATTGATCAAGGCCGGGAATTTCGCCGAGATCACCCGCCTGGCCGCACAGGCCGTGGCCGTAGTCAAGTCCCGGACGTAACTGCCAAGATACCTGTCAAGCGAGATTCACGGAGGAATCATGAGCACGAGCCAGACCAGCCTATTGACCGTCAAGCCCAAGGACCAATGCCGCTTCGACCAGATCTCGCTGGGCGAAATCATGCTGCGCCTCGATCCCGGCGACACGCGCATCCGCACCGCCCGAAGCTTCCGCGCCTGGGAAGGCGGCGGCGAATACAACGTGGCCCGCGGCCTGCGCCGCTGCTTCGGACTGCGCACGGCCGTAGCCACGGCCTTCGCGGACAACGAGGTGGGGCGCCTGGTCGAGGACTTCATCCTCCAGGGCGGCGTCGATACGTCCTTCATCAAATGGGCGCCCTATGACGGCCTGGGCCGCCAGACCCGCAACGGAATCAACTTCACCGAGCGCGGCTTCGGCGTGCGCGGCGCGGTGGGGCTTTCCGATCGCGGCCATACCGCCGCCAGCCAGCTCAAAAAAGGCGATATCGACTGGGACGGGATCTTCGGCAAGCAGGGCGTGCGCTGGTTCCATACCGGCGGCATCTTCGCCGGCCTCTCCGAGACCACGCCCGACGTCATCGAGGAGGCCATGCAGGCCGCCAAGAAATACGGCACCCTCATCTCCTTCGACCTCAACTACCGGCCCAGCCTCTGGAAGCATTTCGGCGGGCAGAAGCGGGCCCGGGAGGTGAATAGATTGCTTGCGCGTTACGTGGACGTCATGATCGGCAACGAGGAGGATTTCACCGCCTCGCTCGGCTTCCAGGTCCCGGACACCGGTGCGGACCTGGCCGCCATCGAGACCGAGAACTTCAAGAAGATGATCGGCGAGGTAACCGGGGAGTTTCCCAACTTCAAGGTCATCGCCACCACCCTCCGCACCGTCAAATCCGCCTCCGTCAACGACTGGGGCGCCGTGGCCTGGGGCGGCGGGAAGTTCTACGAATCCGCCATGCGCCGCAACCTCGAGGTCTATGATCGCGTGGGCGGCGGCGACAGCTTCGCATCGGGACTGATTTACGGCTTGCTGGAAAAGGGCGACCTCGCGCAAGCGGTGGAATACGGGGCCGCGCACGGCGCCCTCGCGATGACCACGCCGGGCGACACTTCCATGGCCAGCCTGGCGGAGGTCGAAAGCCTGGCCAAAGGCAGCGGCGCGCGCGTGCAACGCTGACGCGCCCCTTGAGGCTCACCCGGTAGGC
>DAINDC010000005.1:1372-11682 GCA_036732085.1 Fibrobacterota bacterium
CGGCCTGCAGCTTCGGCTTCCGCCATGACATCGGCTCGCGTTCGTCCGGATTTTTTCAAAACCTGCAAGCCATGATCCGCGCCTTCCAGCCAATGATGGGTCCAACTCTTCAGGGGCTGGATTGTTTTTTCCATCAAGGCCGGCGTGCAGAATTCATCCCGCGTCCCGGACAGGCTGAGGACCGGCGCCTTTATTTCCGCCAGATGATCGGCGCGGAGCTTTTCCGGTTTCCCCGGCGGATGCAGGGGATAGGAAAAGAGAATAAGCCCGGAACACGGATAACCTTCCGCAGCCAGCAGGGTGGCGGTGCGGGCGCCCAGGGAATGTCCCGCCAGGAATAGCCGGTCGGGTTTTTCCTCGGCCTGGACCTTTTCGGCCATGTCCCGATAAGCCTGGATCAGAACGGGCATGCGATCGGGCAGTTTGCGTCCCGCGGCCGTAAAGGGGAAGTTGAAACGGAAAACAGAAAGGCCCAGCTTCGCGAGCAGGGCCTCCAGATCCAGAATGTGGGGATGATCCCGATGGCCTCCGGCGCCATGCGCCAGGATGACCGCAGGCCGGCCGGAAGGGCCTACATCCAGTGTTCGCGGCTCCAGAACAGCATCAGGCCGAAAGCGGTCGAGAAGCCGAAAAAGGAAGTCCACAACAAGAGGCCCAGAAGTTGGCTCGCTCCCAAGGACGTGGCCCAGGTGATGGAACAGGCCAGACCGATGACGTAGACGATGAACAGGAAGGCGGCACCAATGGGTTTCATTTCAGACTCCTAAGCCCGGACCGAAGGTCGGCCGGTTCACTGCAAAAGTAATATTTCCAATGGACAACCCGGACCTAGGGCACGATGATTTTCCGGGAAAACGGCTCCCCGTCCAGCATCCCTTGGACGATAAACAGGCCCGGACCCACCTGGGCATGCCATTCCCCGAACCCCTCCGAGGTCCCCAGTTCCATTCCCCGCGCATCCATGAGTTGCAGTATACGATGGGTCTCCGGTAGAAGGGCCAGGAAAATCCCGGCTCCGGATCGCCCGCTCATGGACATCCCGGTCCTGATTCGACCCATCCCGGTTCGCCCCCATCCGCCCCCGGCGCCCTTCCCATTCCAAGGCTGGCGAATCGCATTCGGATTCGCATCGGGCCAAACGAAATTCTTATCCGCCCAGGGATCGGTCGTCAATGGCCGGATCTTGCTATTCCCGAACCGGGTGGTCCAGTCCGGGCTGCCGATTTCCTATTCGAGCAGCTTCATCCCGTTGCCATAATGGGCCACGCGCTTGTTGAACATGATGACATGGAAGGTATTGTATTGATCGGCCGGCTTGATCCAGGCCTTGACCGGAGGATACATGGCATAACAGGCTCCGGGACTGGTGAGCGCGGTGCCGTCGCGATAGTCGAGGTGCTGACACCCGCAGATTTGCGACTCCGGACCCGTACGCACATTTTCGCTCTCCTCCGTTTCCAGATAGCGGAGGAAGATGCCGCTATTGCCCGCATCGGGAATCTTCCAATCGATGGAGATCTCGAAATCCTGGTAGGTGAATTCATTGGGGGCCAGGATGGCATTGGCGCCCTGCTCCTTGCGGTAGATGGCGCTGTCGGCGAGAACCCATTTTCCCGTGGTGATGCCGTCCTTCCGATAGTCATGCCAGCCGGCCAAGGTCTTGCCGTCGAACATGAGCCGCCAGCCCGCGGCCTTTTCGGAATCGGTGAGGACGTTGAAATCCTCGGCGCCGATGGAATGGAAAGCGCAGGCCATCAGAATCGCGGCAAAGGGGATCGCGGCGATTGGCATCGCATGCATGGCGACCCATGCCGATGTGAAAAAATCCGATGCCCGTTTCCGTATCATACCTGGTTTCGATTCCGATTCAGAATCTATTAATCGCGGCCCCGTGCCTCGGCTCCTAGCCCCAATGCCTTTCGGAAACGCATGATTTCCAGACCCCGGATTCGAAGTCGCTCCGTTCGTAGAGATTTTTATCAGTCGAGGCCGCTTTTAGATCGGTTGCCTGACTTTTCTAGGTCCGCTCCGAGCCCGACATACGGATGCCCATTAACCGAGTCAAGTCTTCGGAAAAGGCGCCCCCGCGCGGCAACACATGCCAAGCGAGCCCGGAGACCAACTCCCCGCAAGAGAGTCTTGACGGTCTTCCACCTTTTTGGGACGGCGGCTCCAGATGGAATGGCGCCTGGGGAAGGGCGGAAAGGCGGAAGGGAAGGCGAGCGAAAACGCATCTGATCTATTTGGGAGAAGGGCGATTATCCCTGGCGACGAAAATGTCGGAGAACTACAAAAAGCCGCTGGAGATTGTGGAGGCGATGACCACGCTCAACATGGCACGGTTATAAAACCAGAGCCAAGCTAAGCGTGAGGGGGTTTCCGAAAGGCATTGAGGCTAGGCAGGTCTTTCCAAAGGGGAATCAGTCAGGGAGGGTATTGATCCGCCCCGCTGGGCTGAACAGTCGCGGGGCTCTCTGGCCTTTTTTTGATTTTTCCGGCTTTTTCGCCTCAAATAAGATAATATCAATGAATCGCGATAAGTCGATGCATTCAAGCCCGGAATAATGTACAATTAGGATAAGGGCCTTTGCCTGGCCTACCCGGAAAAGCCGGGACGAACAACGCAGGAGAGCATTCCACATGTCCAGACACCTCTTCACTTCCGAATCCGTTTCCATGGGCCATCCCGATAAGATGGCCGACCAGATTTCCGACTCCGTCCTCGATGCGATGTTGGAACAGGATCCCAAGAGCCGCGTGGCTTGCGAGACCTTGATCACCACCGGCCTCGTGGTGGTAGCCGGCGAGATCACGACCAAGGCGAACATCGACTTCCAGAAGGTGGTGCGCGAAGCCATCGCCCGTACCGGTTATACCGATGCGACCATCGGCTTCGACAGCAAGACCTGCGCGGTCATGGTCACCCTCGATAAACAGAGCCCCGATATCGCCCAAGGCGTGACCGAAGGCGAAGGCCTCTTCAAGGAACAGGGCGCCGGCGATCAGGGCATGATGTTCGGCTTCGCCTGCGATGAGACCGAAGAACTTATGCCCATGCCCATTCATTACTCGCATCGTCTGATGGAAAAGCTCGCTGAGCTTCGTCAGGACAAGGTTCTCCCCTGGCTCCGTCCGGACTCCAAGTCCCAGGTCACGGTGGAATACGTAGACGGCAAGCCCAAGCGCATCGACACCGTAGTGCTCTCCACCCAGCACGGCGAAGACGTGGACCATGCCACCATCCAAAAAGAAATCATCGAGAAGTGCGTGAAGGCCGTTATCCCGGCCTATCTCCTCGACGCCAAAACCAATTACTTCATCAACCCCACCGGACGCTTCGTCATCGGCGGCCCCATGGGCGATTGCGCAAGATCATCGTCGACACCTACGGCGGCATGGGACGCCACGGCGGCGGCGCCTTCTCGGGCAAGGATCCGTCCAAGGTCGACCGCAGCGCCGCGTATGCCGCGCGTTACGTGGCCAAGAACATCGTGGCCGCCGGATTGGCGACGCGTTGCGAAGTCCAGGTGGCCTATGCCATCGGCTATCCCAAGCCCGTCTCCGTCTACGTGGAGACCTTCGGCACCGGCAAGCTTTCGCCGGAAGCGCTCGAAGCCCTGGTCCAGGAGCATTTCGACCTGACCCCGGGCGGCATCGTGCGCATGCTGGACCTGCTCAAGCCCCGCTACCGCGCCACCGCCGTGCACGGGCACTTCGGACGCAAGGGCGAGTCCTTCACCTGGGAGCGCACCGACAAGGCCGATGCCTTGCGCGAAGCCGCCCACAAGACCGGAGCCAAGACTCACGCCGCTCCCGTCCATGCCTAATCCGAAATACGATCAAGTAATCACGACCGACACAAACACCAAGGAAAAGCAAGCATGTCAACCATGACCAAGGAAGCCCAGAAGGCGGCCCCCAAGTACCAAGCCTCCACCTGGGGCAAGCATAAAGTCGCCGATATGAGCCTGGCCGAATTCGGCCGCAAGGAAATCGAGATCGCCGAGAAGGAAATGCCCGGCCTGATGCAAACGCGCGAGAAGTACGGGAAGTCCAAGCCCCTCAAAGGCGCGCGCATCATGGGCAGCCTGCACATGACCATTCAGACCGCCGTGCTCATCGAGACCTTGGTGGAACTCGGGGCCGATGTCCGCTGGGCGTCTTGCAATATCTTTTCGACCCAGGATCATGCCGCAGCCGCCATCGCCGCCGCGGGCATCCCGGTCTACGCCTGGAAGGGCGAGTCCTTGGAAGAATACTGGGAATGCACCATGGCCGCGCTCAGCTTCCCGGGCAAGGAAGGCCTGGAAATCGGACCGCAGCTTATCGTCGATGACGGCGGCGACGCCACCTTGCTCCTGCATTGGGGCCTCAAGGCCGAGAAGGATGCGTCCTTCCTCGACCGCAAGCCCGGCAGCGAAGAGGAAGCCGTCATCCTGAAGCTCCTCAAGCGCACCCTGGTCGAGAATCCCGGCATGTGGGCCCGCTTCGTCAAGGACTGGAAGGGCGTCTCGGAAGAGACCACCACGGGCGTGCATCGCCTCTATCAGATGATGGAGAAGAAGGACCTCCTGGTTCCCGCCATCAATGTCAATGACAGCGTCACCAAGAGCAAGTTCGATAACCTCTACGGTTGCCGCGAGTCCCTGGCCGACGGCATCAAGCGCGCCACCGACGTGATGGTGGCCGGCAAGGTGGCCGTGGTCTGCGGTTACGGCGACGTGGGCAAGGGCTGCGCCCAGTCCATGCGCGGCTTCGGCGCCCGCACCATCGTCACCGAAATCGATCCCATCTGCGCGCTTCAGGCCGCGATGGAAGGCTACAAGGTGACGACCTTGGAAGACGCCTTGCCCGAAGGTAACATCTACGTGACCACCACCGGCAACGTGGACATCATCACCGCCGAGCATATGAGCAAGATGAAGGACCAGAGCATCGTCTGCAATATCGGACACTTCGATTCCGAAGTCGATATCGTGGGCTTGCGCAACTGGCCCGGCATCAAGCATACCAACATCAAGCCCCAGGTGGACAAGTACGAGTTCCCCACCGGCAACTGCATCTACCTGCTCGCCGAAGGCCGCCTGGTCAACCTGGGCTGCGCCACCGGCCATCCCAGCTTCGTGATGTCGGCATCGTTCACCAACCAGACTCTCGCCCAGATCGAACTCTGGACCAAGAAGCTGGAAGTGGGCGTCTATACCTTGCCCAAGCATTTGGACGAGGAAGTGGCCCGCCTGCATCTGGAGAAACTGGGCGTGAAGCTGACCAAGCTGAACCAGAAGCAGTCCGACTATATCAACGTGCCGGTGAGCGGGCCCTATAAGCCCAATCATTACCGTTACTAGAACCGGTCGGGTCAGGCCGGTCAGGCTGGGTCCGCTCCGCTCTTAATCAGAATCGATTCGATTCAGGCCTCCGAGGGAAACCCCGGGGGCCTTTTTTATTCGCGATCCTGAATGCAAACGGCACGCCGTTCGTGAGCTGCGCCTGCGGCGCTTGCCCAAGCATCCCAAGCTGAAACCGCGAGCTTTGCTTGTAAAAATTGCCCCACGAACTGTATTAAAAAGACATTCCGCTATGTTGGGGGTGAAAGACCCCCGAGGCGCTTCTTCCGAATTCCGTTTTCAGATTATCATGGTTCCTAATTGGTCCAGCAAGCCGGTTATTCCTTGGATTCGATCAGGGAAGGAGACTGGGCGTGGCATGCTTTGCTTTTCAAATAAGGAACTCGTCATGAAGTCTCAAAAAACGGCAGCTTTCCATCGGTTTTGCCTGGCGGCCTTCATCGCCTTTGCCTCAGCGCTATCCTCGCAGGCATCGTGGACCACCATTCATAACGATTTTTTTCAGATTGACCAAAACGGAGATCCCGTTCACACCCGGAGCGGTTGCCTTCGCAAATTCGGCGACACCTACTACTGGTATGGCAGCCAGAACTTCCGGGACCAACTCTGTTATAGCTCAAAAGACCTGATGCATTGGACCGCGAAAGGCAGCTTGTACCGGAGCACCGGGTCCACAAACCGCATGGATGTGGTCTACAACGACTCCACCAAGCAATACCTGATGATCATGAAGCTCAACGACTCCTCGGCGGCGGGAGCGCATTTGGGCATCGCGACCTCCTCAACGCCGGACGGGAAATTCGAGTTGAAGGTGGATGACAAGGTCTTTGGCTATAAGATCGGCGATATGTCCGTGTTCCAGGACGATGACGGCAAAGCGTATCTCCTGTATATCTGGGACAGCATACCCGGCGCCAATTCCGGCGGCGTCTCCCAGCACGCCCTCGGGCTCATGTCGCCGGACTATATGGGCGTGTCGAAACGGCTTTGGTTATGGAACGCGGGCTCGCGCGAAGGGCCGTGCATGTTCAAGCATAACGGACTCTACTACTATATCACCTCGCTCACCCTCTGGACCCAATCGACCGCATCCCAATTCTATACCGCGCCCGCCGTGACCGGCCCCTGGACCACGCGCTTAATTCCCGTGATCACCCCCGGCTCCACGGTTTCCTGGGACACCCAAAGCGATTTCGTCTATACCCTCAAAGGGACGGAGGGAACCGTGTACATGTATGGCGGAGATCGCTGGGAGAAGCCCAACGAGTTGCGGCAGGGAGATTATGCCTGGCTGCCCATCTCCTTCACCCCGAAGGATACGCTCCTGATGAACTATTACCAGGACTGGGAACTGGAAACGGACAAGGGCCTGTGGCGGCCGTTCGACGGCAAAAGGAATCTGGCCATGCGGAAATCCGCCACGGCATCCTCCGTCGACGGCAGCAATGTCCCCAATAACGTGACGGACTCGGCGACCTACGCGACCTTCACCGGGACGCGGTGGAAAAGCGCGGCCAGCGATCCCCAATGGATACAGGTGGACCTCGGCACCGAAGTGAACGTCAACCGCGTGATCCTCAAATGGGACTCTTGTTACGCCAAATCCTTCCAGATCCAAGTGTCGACGGATGCCACGACGTGGAAGGATGTTTTCACCACCAAGGCCGGAGGCAAGCGCTCGGTCACGGATGAGACTTTCGCCAAGACCAGCGCCCGCTATGTGAGAATGCTGGGCACGGAGCGCGGCAATACGGCGTTAGGATATTCCTTGTTCGATTTCATGGTACTGAACGATACGGGGGCCACGGTTGCCTTGTCCAATCCCGGCGCGTTGACCGCTCCTTCCCAAGCCAGGATGACCTTCGCAAAAAACATCCTCCATTATGAGATCCCCGCCGGCAAGTCCGTAAAACTGGAAGTCGTGGATGGCCGGGGGAAGCAAGTGGCCGTGCTCGCCGAAGGATTCCTGCGCGCGGGCCGTTATGAAGCGACCTTGCCGGGCACCTTGGGTCATGGCGTGTATCTCATCCAATTGAAGGCGGGCGCCGAAAAGCTCGCGACCCTGCGGGTCCGGTTATAACGCGGCCCGTCCGCTTCCATTCAGCCGAGACTTATCTAAAAAAAGGAAACATTATGCGTCGTCATGGTTTTTTATCGGTAGCCTTTATTGTGTCGCTGGCAGTATCCGGGTTCGCCCAGACGAACGTAACCCTGTCTTTGAAGGTCTCCGGGGCGACGCGCAGTTGTGTCGTGCATCTGCCGAGCAGTGCGGAAAAACTCCCGCTTGTCTTTTTCATCCACGGGGCCAACGGCAGCGGCGCAGCCTTCAGAAGCGAAACCAAGGGAGACGTCACGGCGGACAGGGAAAAATTCATCGCCGCCTATCCCAGCGCGTCCAGCGACGGGGGACCGGGAATCTGGGACGATATGCAAGGCACGGGGAACTTCCCGTTTTTCCAAGCGGTTATCGACTCGTTGGACGCCAAGTACAAGATCGATCGGAGCCGGATCTATATGACCGGATTCTCCCAGGGCGGGTTCATAAGTTATGCCGCCGCATGCTTCTACTCCGATGTATTCGCCGCGGTCGCTCCCGTATCCGGCCACACCATGACCCCCTGCGCGATCAAGCGCCCCGTTCCCGTGTTCATGACGTTCGGCGGCAATGAGGGCGCGGCCTCGTTCCTAAAGGATCTCGATGGTTGGCTAAAATTAAATACTTGTACTTCGACCTCGACGATCGCGCGGCCCTACCCCGCCTCCAACGCGAATTCCAAGGTGTCCCGGGTCAGCTACGCGTCATGCGCCCAGGGCACCTCGGTGCTGATGGACTCGATATCGGGGCAAGGTCATCAATGGCCGGGCATGAATAGCCTGAACCAGGCCGACGAGGTATGGGCGTTCTTCAAGCCGTACTCCCTGACCGGTTCCACGGAAATCCGTCCGGAAAAGCTTGGCGGAGCCCGGGAGGCGATCTCGGTTTCCTATGCTGCAGGCATCGTCCGCCTCAATGGAATCGGAGACGATGCCCGCGTGCAAGTGACCGATACCAAGGGTCGGCTGGTTGCAACCGCAGCCACGACGCAAAACCAATTTGCCTTTACGAACATACCGAGCGGCCTGTATGTGGTTACGGTGAAAGGGAGCGATAAGTCGGTTTCGCGAAAAATCTTAGTCCCTTGATTTTGGAATAGGCGCCTTGAGCCCGCCGCGTTCCAAGCACATGCTCGGAACCATGATGCATCCCTTCATCACCACCCGCGCCCGGGGATTACGGCAAAATCTCCAGGGCCAGGCTGCTTTTCTCCGCCGCCAGATCCGCGCCCTTCAGCACCGCCCCGTAACCCCGGCCAGCGGAAAGCGTTATTTCCAGCTTATACTCGCGCGCGTCCTGAAGGATGGCCGGGGGAACCTTGAAGAAGTTTTCCGCTTCGGTGGCCCAGACCAGCTCCGTCCAGGGCCCGGCGCCCAAGGAAGCCAATCGCAAGCGGACGCCCAGCACGCTCGCTTCCGCATTGCGCACCTGGATCAGGGACCAATAGGCATTGCCGCCTTCTTTGACGAACAGGGATGGCGGCCCGTCGGAAACGCCCTCATGCCCGGCGCAGGAAACCCATCTCCATTCTCCCGAATACCGTCCGGGCTGCGCGCCCATCAGATCCCGGGCGGGCAGCCCGCCCAGGTCGATGCCGCAATTCACGTCGGGGCATTTGTCCATGATGCGGACCACGGTGGTCTTCCAGCCTTCGGGCGTGCGTGCGCGCACCTCGGCGCATTGGCCGCATATGCGTCCACCCTGCCATTGGCCGCGCAGGTCCCCGGGAAGTAGGCTGACCTGGATGGCGGCAAAGCGAAGAATTTCCGTGGAGCCGTAGTTGCAGGCGCCGCCCTGGCTGGGAGCGGGATTCGCGACGCTGCCGTAGGTGGTCACGTCCCCGAACCCTTCGGTGTCGTTCAAGACCGGGACCGTTGGCGAAGAGGCATCGCAATTGCTTTCGCATGATCCGGAAGTGTCGCTGCGGGGAGTCCCTCCCGATCGCGGGACTTCGGTATCCGTGCCCTTGGAAGAACAGGCTGCCATGGCCAGGACCAGAACGGCAAGCGCCAGCAGGCCCAAGGCCGACGGAAGCAGAGTGGCCGGCGATAGGAACGACGCCTCCGAGAAAAGCGTTGGCTCCGATAGAAGCGCGGACGGGTTTGGACGGGAATGGGTTTGCAAGTAGGGGCTTCCTTGGTCATGCAAGGTACTTGACCCGCCAGCCGGCGGTCAACTCCAGACTTGGCGATGCGAACGGTCCGGGAATTCACGGATCCGGGTCCGCTCGACCTGGTGCGCATGACGCTTCTCTTTTTTGCGCGCCTTCCGAATGACGTTACCTGGGTGCCAACATCTGGGCACCTTGCCTTTCCTGGGCCTCATCTCGGCCTTGCTATTGCTTCCCGTGGTGATGGTCATCCGCAGTTGGGCTCGCTATAAATTCAAGGATCATGCCGAGCCTGCGTCTGAGCCAAGCCCGCAATGGCCGGTAGAGGTCCGCGCAGAATCCTAAGGACGGAAACCCCGTCCCATTCCATCAAAGTGGCGGCAGGGCAAGCATCGCAAGCGGATGTTCGCCATCGGTTGCGGCATGGTGATGACTGGCCACCATCATCAGGCCCTTGCCTTCGGATACGAATGCGCCGGAAGAGACGCGTGTGAAAAAGTCGAGAGAACCCAGCTTGCGAGTGCCCCGCGCCGGTCCCGGATACATGCCGCCTTTTTCATTCACGGATTTCCAGGCCGGCTTGCCCGCTGCGTCGTCGGCATAGAGCACGAAATTGGTCAGGGCATAGCGTTGCCCGTCAAAGGTGGCGATGCCGAAGGCGGGAGTGGTGTCGCGCGTGCGCATGTTATTGGATTCCCGGGTATGATCCCCGTTCTGGCTGGTTTTTATTTCCGAAACCTGCGCGCCGTCCTTGCGC
>DAINDC010000005.1:11692-32098 GCA_036732085.1 Fibrobacterota bacterium
AGGCCAAGGTGCCGAGGCCCCAAGAAATAGCCCAAGTTGACATTTTATCTCCAAAAAGTCTCGATATCCCCTTTGTCGAGCCTTTCGAATTACAATTCGTAACAATTACCTTTTTCCTCTTTACAAATCCCTTTGGTTCCCAGCATAGCTGACACTTTAAGGGATATCCGCTCAGGAAGAGGAATATGAAGAAAATCGAAGCCATCATCCGACCCCACAAGCTGGATGAAGTCCGCGCTGCCCTGGGTGACAAGGTCCCGGGCATGTCCATCACGGAAATGAAGGGGTTCGGCCGGCAACGCGGCCATTCGGAAGTCTACCGCGGGGCGGAATACAAGATCGATTTCGTTCCCAAGATCCGCCTGGAAATAATTTGCAAGAACGAGGATGCGGAGTCGATCCTGGAGATCATCTGCGCGGCCGCCCGGACCGGGAAAATCGGGGACGGCAAGATCTTCATCTCGGACATCCAGGACATCATCCGCATCCGGACCGGCGAGCGCGGCGAGGGAGTCATCTGATGGAAGCCACCGCCGTCAACGCCCTCAATACCGGCGACACCGCCTGGATGCTCGTGGCCACGGCCATGGTATTGTTCATGATCCCCGGTCTCGCCCTTTTCTACGGCGGCCTCGCGCGCTCCAAGAACATGCTCGGCACCATGATGCACTCCTTCATCACCATGGGCGCCATCACCTTGCAGTGGATGGTGATCGGATATTCCCTGGCCTTCGGGGACGGCAACGCCTATCTGGGAGGCACGGGCCTGGCGTTCCTGCGCGGCATCCGGCCGGAGAGCCTGCACGGAACCATTCCGACTTACCTCTTCATCGCCTTCCAGGGCGCCTTCGCCTGCATCACGCCGGCCCTCATCTCGGGCGCCATCGCGGAGCGCATCCGCTTCGGCGCCTATATCGTTTTCATCCTGCTCTGGTCGACCTTGGTCTACGATCCAGTCTGCCACTGGGTCTGGCACCCGGACGGGTTCCTGGCGCAGGGCGGCGTCATCGACTTCGCGGGCGGCATCGTGGTCCACCTCACCTCCGGGCTCGCGGGCCTGGCGGCCTGCATCATCCTCGGCAAGCGGCACGGGCTGGACAAGGGCATCCTGCCGCATAATATGGTCCACGTAATCCTGGGCGCCGGCATCCTCTGGTTCGGCTGGTTCGGTTTCAACGCCGGTTCGGCCGTCGCCGCCAACGGCATCGCCGGTCTCGCCTTCCTGAACACCTTGCCCTTCCCCGCCATGGGACTCGCCGCGGTTACGTCATGCGTATGTTACCTGTTCGTGGCCCGGAAGCACGACATGGGTTATGACGACGCGCTCGACGCCTTCGGCGTGCACGGCATCGCCGGCATCATCGGCCCGTTGGCCTGCGGCCTCATCGCATCGGAAGGCTTCAATTCCATCCTGTTCCACAATCCGGACGTCGCGCGCGGCGGCATGAGCCAACTCCTCGTCCAGATCAAGGCCCTGGGGGCCGTGGGCGGCTATTCCTTGGTGATGACGGCGGCCCTGGTCCTGCTCGTCGAAAAGGCCATGGGCTTCCGGGTGACCCGGGATGTCGAGGAACAGGGGCTGGACCTTTCCCTGCACGGGGAAAAAGCCTACAACCATTAAGTTCTATTCCTTGGAGAACAGATCGAAGCGGATGGTGAGCTTGTCCTCGGTCTTGACGAAGAGCAGGCTGGGGCGCTCGACCTCGAAATCGGAAAGCTTCACGTCGAAGCCGCCGGTGATTTCCACCTTGTGTTCCTGGAAATGCGGCGTGACATGGAAGCTGATGGGCCGGGTGCGGCCATGGAAGGTCAGGTTTCCGGCGACGAGATAGCCATCCCCTTCCGGTTTCACGGATTCGCTTACGAACTCCACATTCGGATATTTCCGGGCCTGGACCATTTCCATGGCATGCGAGTCGCGGCTCGAATTCTTGCTGTCGAAGCTGCTGATGGCGGCGCTGACCTTGATCTTGGAGGTGACGGTATCCGGGGACAGGTCCACGGTGCAGAGGAAATCCCGGCTCACGCTGTTGATCTGATGCATGGGATGGATGAGCTGGTAACTCAGGGACGACTCCCCCTTGATGGCCTGGTAGGGCTTCGTCCACGCGGGGTGGGCGAGGATGGCAATGGCGGAGGCCGTGAGGAAGGCCGTGGCCCATTTTCCTGGGGAAACATGCATGTGACGGGTCCTTTTCGAGGTTTTCAATCGGCGGCTGCCGCTTTTCCAAAGGGGATTTTTTTCAAAAGGGGCTTTTCAAAAAGTGACCACCGCCATCGCGGAAGCGAACGCGACCGTGGTGATATACCCGGAGACCTGGTGGATCCGGGCCTTGTCGTGATCGATCTGCAGGCCGGTCCTTCCCGTCCCGCGCTCGCGCATGGCGACGCCGTCGGCGAGGAGGGGCGTCAGGATCATGCCGGTGAAATGGACGATGGCCAGTCCCTTGTGGATGGAAATGGTATTCCACTCCTTCCGCCGGATCATGGGCGGCGGGCTCAACAGGGAAAGCGCAGCCGTGGTGAAATAGCTGGCGATGGTGGCCGTGGCCAGGGTAACATGGGTGTCACCGAGGCTCTTATATCCGTTCATGGTCAACTGGCCGTAGACGACCGTGGTCAGCATCGCCCCCAAGGTGATGAAGCCGCCTATCTCATGCACCGTGAGCATGGTCCGCCTGAGCCCCAATTCCTTCTCGCGGGATTCTTCAGTCAGGGGAAAGAGCCCGGTCCAGCGCATCAGACCGTGCTCGCCCCACATGATCCGCTCGCCCGGGCTCAGGATTTCCGGGAGCAGGGGTTCGGATGTAATGGCGGCCAGCGCGGCCTTGGAAGCGGAATCGGCGGCGGCGGAATCCTTCACTCCCGCATGCGCCGAATCGGCAACCGGGGTCGGGGGCTGGGAAGCCGACCACGTGGGTTGGGAAAGCGACAACAGGGAAAGGATTGTCAGCGAGAGATGCAAGCGGGATGGGGCGAGGGAAATGGAAATCATGGCAAGAAGTTACCATTCTCTTTAATTGAAACCAAAAAATAAGGGGAGAATTCCCCAAGCCATCTTGTCATACTGCGAGACAAATCGGGTTCAGTAAGGTTCATTGAGTAAGGAAACGGGGCGCTGAATGGGAATGTTTGGGCGGGGGAAGATTTGGACAAGGGAAAGACGGACGGAAGCTTGGGCTTCGACGGTTCAGGAAAGTCGTTTCAGAGCCACATCAGCCTTCGACGGTCTGCGGATCCTTTCCGAAGGTGACTTCGGACTGGATCGATCCATCCATCTTGGCGATGCGCATCTCGCCGACTTCTTCGCGCATCGCGAGATTGCGCGCGCGTTCGATGGCGTCGGACTTGCTCTTGAAATGGCCTTCACATTCGTTTGATCCGATCTTCACGACTTGCCATTCGTCGTTCTTATGGACCACGCTATATATGACCCGCTTGTTCATATTCATAAGATACGAGATTATCAGGAGCAGGGTTGCCGATGGGATCGGGCCGGCTCCGCATTTTGGTTCTTAGCGGGAGACGACCCAACCGACCTCGAAATAGGGGTAGGACCGCCATCCCGCCTCCAGCCGGAAGCCGTAGCCCCCGAGGCCCGCGGCCAGGCGTACTCCCGGCAAGAGCAGATCGGATCGGATAGCGTGGGTATTGGAATCGCGCGGATCGAGGTAGAGGTAGGCAAAACGCCCGGAAGCCGCCTCGAACCCGGTTTGCAGATATCCTCGCCAAGGCCCCCGTCCCGTGGAAACCATCACTCCGCCCGCATACACCTGTTCGAGCAGCGAATAATCCCCGGGGATGTCCTGATCGAAAAGGCCCAGGACCGAGCCGCGATACTTATAAGTATAGGTGCTCGTGAAATCCAGCACGTCCCAACCGGCCATCAAGGTGGTGGTCAGGGGCATGCCCAGGCCAGGCCATTCCAGGACATAGGCCAGCCCGGTCCCGAAGGTGGAGATGTCCCCGATGCGCGGATCCTTCCAGACCAGGCCGCGCGCCATCACCATGGCCCCGCCCCAGCGCAGTCCGCCCCGGATGCGAAAGAGCGGCAGGGCCCATAGGTCCGCGGATTGGAAAGGCTTCTCGTCCGGCAAGGGAACCAGATCCGACTGGATGCCGGCCTCATAGCCTAAGTCCGCGGCCGATCCTGCTTGGCCATGGGGAAATGCCTGCGACCCGTCCGGGAAGAATCTCCCCGCGCCGATGCCGGAGGCGATGACCTTGTAGAAGGGCTCCATATAGGCGTCGATGCGATCCTGGGGAATATCGCCGCTGCCGAGATCGAGTTGCGCGCGCGCGGCGGATGCGCAGAGGGCCGCGAGGAGCAGGAGATTGCGGAGCCCTTTTCGGATCCCTTTGCGAAACCCTTCTTTTCGGAAGCCTTCAGAAGCCATCAGAAGCCATCAAGGGGCTTGAACTTCTGCGCTTCGGCGTCGACCACCTTTACGATGCGCTCCGCTTTTTCCTTGAGCAGATCCACTTGCAGGATCTGTTTCATGGACAGGGGCTGGCCCTTCTCATTGCGGAGGATGGAGATGACCGGGCGCGCATGATCCTCGCCATGCGCGGCGACCACGCGGCCCATGCGCCCGCTCGCGAGTTCCACGAAGGTGCCGATGGGATAGACGGACAGGTAGCGCATGAGATTCTTCACCAGGGCCGCGTCCAGGAAATTCATCTGGCCCATCTTGATGACCTTGTCCAGGGCCATCTGCGGCGTCAGGGCGTCGCGGTGGGAACGCTTATGCACCATGGCGCACAGGGTGTCGGCGATGGCGACGATACGGGCCACCTGCGCGATCTGGACGGTGGCGCGCCGTTTGGGATAGCCGGCGCCGGTGAGGCGCTCGTGGTGCTGGTAGGCCGAGGCCAAAGTGATATCGGAAACGCCCTGGACCTTCTCCAGGAGCGCGAAGCTGAGGGAAGGATGGCGATGGATCTCGCCCAGTTCCGCTTCGGTCAGCTTGCCGGCCTTGAGCAGGATGGCCTCCGGTACCATGGTCATGCCCACGTCGGCGACCAAGGCGGCCATGCCGATTTCCAGGACCTGGCTGCGCGAGTAGCCGGAAGCGGCGGCGGCGGCCAGGGAGACCAGGCACATATTGACGGCATGCCGGTAGAGGTAGTCGGCGAGGTTGGGACTCTGGTACAGGCACAGGGCCAGGAGGATGTTACGGTCCTTCTCCATGATGTCGAGGAAGCCGCCCACCAAGGTCCGGATGGCACCGACATTGGTGATCTCACCGAGGCAGATGAGATCGTAAATCTCCCGCACCTGGGGGACCGAGTTGTCATAGGCCTTGAGGACCGTGGCCTTGTAGGTCAGCGTCCGCTCGGCGGGAGCCGTCAAATCCATCCCGCGCGAAATGGGGAGGCCGGAAGGATTGTCGCCGCATTCCCCCTTGTCCCAGGCCGTTTGCAGCCGGGCCAGGCGGATACTTCCCGCCATCCTTTTTTCCAAGGTCATGGGCGCCGCGGGAGCGATCTCCAGAAAAGAGGAATCCTCCAGGCCCAACGAATCCAACCCATCGAGGTTCATCTCCAAGATGGAATTGATCTCCTTATCTTCCTCAGGAATTTGCTCCATATCCCTTCCAGCGCCCCCTCAAAGAACCTTGATGCGTCCGCCCGAGTAGACGAAAATCTTCGGGCCGGAGACCTCTTCCTGGATGCGCATGCATTCGGAACCGATCTTGATGACCACGCCGGGATTGACCCGCTTCTCCACGCGCACGCGGATGCCTTCGCGCTGATAACCCAGGCGGATTCGCTCGACTATGTCCGCCTTGCGCTTTTCCAATTCCGGCAGGCGCATCTGGATCTTGTCCTGCATGTCGCGCAGCTCCAGCATCAGCTTGGCCTCGCCGGAAGAGAAGCGCTTGCGCGTGCGGTAAACCTCGCGGAAAGCCTTGAGCTTCAGGTTGATCTTGGCGAGGTGCGCGGTCAGCTCCTTGATCTTGTCCTCGAGCAGCAACCTGTTTTCGTGCAGGATATAATCCATGCCCGCTTCCAGCTCCGTCTTGGTGCCCAGTTCGTTGCCCGCCACGCGGCATAGGATCTCGTTGCAGGCCATGGCTTGGCCGCCCACCAGCGGGCCGTAAACGGAGATCGACTTGCGGGAGAAAATTTGGCAGTTGAAGCTTTCCTTCTCCAGCAGGACATCGCCATGCGCGCGCAGGGTCTGGTTGGAGGCGAACCCGATGGTGACGCAGCCCTTGGCGGTGATAAGGCCGTGGCCCGTGCCCACGAAGCCTTTCTTGATGAGGACATCGCCGCCGATGACGAGCTTGGACTCGCCCACGCCGCCGATGACTTCCAGCGATCCGCCCACGTTCAGGCTGAAGCCATCCGCGACGTCGCCCTTGATCATGGCCGATTGGTCGTAGGTGATGTTGCCGGTGGAATAATCGACGCTGCCTTCCACCACGAAGCATTCGTTGACGCCGATGAGGCCGTCCTTCTGCTGCAGGAAGCCGGAGACGGAAGCCGCCAATACCAAGGGATCGGTCTTGGATATCTCGGTGTTGAGGCCGGCGGGCAGATCCCTGTCGGCGCCTTCCGAGGCCGCGCAGGGCTGCCCGTAGAGATCGATGCCGGGCGCGCCCAAGCCGGCGGTATGCTTGCGCGCCAGGGGCTGGCCCTTCTTGACCGGCTTGATCAGGTTCAGGTTCTTGAAGTCGATATTGCCGCCCTCTTCCGGGGGCTTGAACTTGATATTCGGATCGACGATGTATTCGATGCGCGCGTCTTCCCCGTTAATCGGCAGGATCGGCGTTTCCGCGGCCAGCCTTTCGGGGACGGGGGCATGGGTCGTGTTCCATTCCTCGACCGCGGCCCGGACCACGTCGATGTCGAGATGCTCGGAATCCAGGCCGGCTTCGCGCCAGCGGCGCCGGATATAATCCGCATCCAAATCCCCGTTGGCCAGGCGGGAGGGAGGCTGGATGCTGAAGTAGCCGCGGAGATGATCGTCCGAAACGCGGATGACCACCTTGGCGGGACCGGCCTCTTCGGCGTCCGGGGGTAACATGGGAATGACGTCGGGTTTGGGGGCCGCCGGGGAACCGGACTGGGAATCCGCCGCGCCGTTGGGATGCTCCGGCAGGGATGCGGATTCAGCGGGTTCGGATCCGGAGTTGGGGGAAAGCATGGTGGGGTCCATCTTCAGGCGGCGCAGGTCCGCGGGATTCTTTCCCGGGGCTGAGGCGAGGTTATTCCGGGCGCGGTCATGGCATATCCCACGCAATCCCCCTGCTGGTCCCGGGAACAACCCCAAGAGCCCAATCCGATCGAAAGTTGCGATGTGAATATATTATAGGAGATGGTGGGGAAATAAGTCCAATTGGAAAATCCGCTCAGAGCCAAGGTCTTGCTGCCCGGGGGAATGACCGAGGCATTTTGGTACGATTTGGACTCCGGAACTTCGCCCGAGGCCGGAATCGGGTCATTCGTGCAGCTGCCGCCCATCGGGAACCCCCATTTGCAAATGGATCTGCTTCCGACCAAGAAGGAGAAACCGTTGGTCGGCATGATCCTGGAGGTGGGCCGGCCCGAGCTGGGATTCAAGACCAAGGCCGTGATCGGCCTCGCGCCTCAGGGCGCCAAGGTGCCGCTCGGATGGATTGAACTCCTAAAATGGTTGGGCGAATATTATTTCACGCCGTTGCCGCAGGTCTTCGCGGCCTGCATGCCCAAGTCCGCCCTGGATTTCGTCTTCGGCAAAAGCAAGGCGCGGCCTGTGAAGATCGTCAAGCCCAAGAAGGCGGAAGCCGAATCGGGAGGCGCCTCCCATCCCGATGCCGCCAAGGGATTCACGCCCACCCATGAACAACGCGTGGCCATCGACGCCGTGGCCGAGAGCTTCGCGCCCTTCCGGTTCCAGACCTACCTGCTCCACGGGATAACCGGTAGCGGCAAGACCCTGGTGTACCTGCATCTGGCCAAGCAAGCCCTCGCCGCCGGACGCCGCGTGCTGGTGCTGCTCCCGGAAATCGCCCTCACGCCCCAGACTTTGGCGCGCTTCCGGGCTTTCCTGGAACGGCCCGTGCTGGCCCTGCACAGTAACCTGTCGGCTACGGATCGCCGCGAGCTCTGGCGGGCCATATTCGCGGGGGAGGCCGACGTCATCGTGGGGGCGCGCTCCGCCGCGCTCTGCCCCGTGGACAACCTGGGCCTCATCGTGGTCGACGAGGAGCATGACGGCAGCTACAAGCAAAGCGACGCCTCCCCGCGTTACAATGCCCGGGATCTCGCCTTGTACCGCGGCCGCCAGGAAGGCTGCCCGGTGGTCCTGGGCAGCGCCACGCCCTCGCTGGAATCCTACCAAGCCGCCCAAAGCGGCAAGTACCGGCTGCTGGAACTCAAGACGCGCGCCACCGGATCCGCGCCGCCGCGCATCCGCATCGTGGACATGCGCGAGCAATACCAGCTCCAGGGCAGCCTGCTCCTTTCCATCCCGCTCCGCGAAGCCGTGCAGAAGGCCCTGGATGCGGGCGAGCAGGCCATCCTGTTCCTGAACCGCCGGGGTTACGCCCATAAGCGCGTCTGCAAGAGCTGCGGCGAGCCGCGCCAATGCCCGCATTGCATCGCTCCGCTCGTCTACCATAAGGCCCGCCAGGCCTTGGTCTGCCACTATTGCGGATTCAACGTGCCCGCGAACGCCCCCTGCCTCAAATGTTCCGGGACCGCTTGGCTGGACGTGGGCCGCGGCATCGAGAAGGTGGAGGAATATCTCCAATCGATCTTCCCCGCGGCCGCCATCGCGCGGCTCGATCGCGACAGCACCTCCACCTTGGGCGGCGCGGAAAAGATCCTGAACGGATTCAAGCGCGGCGAATTCCATATCCTGCTCGGCACCCAGATGGTGGCCAAGGGGCATGACTTCCCCAAGGTGAACCTGGTGGGCGTGATCGATGCGGATTCCGGGCTGGGCCTTTCCGATTTCCGCGCGCAGGAGCGGGCCTTCCAGCTCATCACCCAGGTGGCCGGACGCGCGGGACGACATCAGAGTTCCGGCGAGGTCTTCCTGCAGACCTACAAGCCCGAGAATCCCCTGCTCGCGTTCGCGCTGACCCATGACTATGCCAGCTTCTTCCAGGCCGAGATCGAAAGGCGCCGCGAGCTCGACTATCCGCCCTTCCGGCGCCTGGTGCTGGTGGAGATCTCCGGCAGCGACGAGAAGATCGTGGACGCGCAGATGCGCCGCTTCGCAGACGCCTTCGTGGATTTCGCCGGGCAGGCGGACGTGATCGTCCTCGGCCCCGCCTTCGCGGTCATGAAGAAGATCAAGGATCAGTTCCGCGCGCAGATCATCGGCAAAGGCAAGGCGCCGAACCAATTGCAGTGGGTGCTGCGCCAGACCCTGGAACGGTATAACCTCAAGGACCCCCAAAAGACCAAGCTGCGCGCCGATATGGATCCCCTCTCCATGCTGTGAATCGGCCCGCCACCCCTTAAAATGGGAGGTGGAGGACACCGAGAGGAATACCATGCTGCGCGCATGCTCATGGCTGTTGGGGATGGTGGTGGCGATGCTCGCCATTGGCTGCGCGCCCCCGGCCAAAATCAAGGTCGTCATGCGGCTCCGTCCCGACCAGGAAGCCTTCTACCGCACCCGCATCATCAAGCCCTTCGAGAAGAAGCACAAGTGCATCGTGCAGCTGCAGACCTATGATGATCCCGCCAAGCTTCCCGAGCTCCTGACCGCCGCGCAGGACACCGTCGACTTGGTCGATCCGCCCACTTCCATGATGCGGACTTTGATCGGCAAGAACCTGATCGCGCCCATCGACGAGATAGTGCCGCAGAAGGATCTCAGTGATCTGCGTCGCGAATACTTCCTCATGGATCTCGCCTCGGTCCGCGGCCAATCCTATTTCCTGCCGCGCTACCTGGAGACGCCCGTGCTCGTCTACCTGAAATCGCAGGTGACGGAAGCCGTGCAATTCTGGGAGGTCCGCAAGGACGAGATCAACCGCGCGTTGATCAAGTACAACGGCCGGGGCCTGCCGCACAATTATGTGCTTGAAAGTAATCCGGCGCTCTGGGATTATTTCGATATCTTCGTGGCCGGATATTACTGGTCGCAGAAGGAGGTCCAGGGGCAGAAGCATGGCCGTATCGCGCTGGGTCCCATCGGATCGCCTGACGCCTCGCAATCCCTGATGGACAAGTGCTTTCAAGGCGGAGCCACGCAGGACGGCATCCTGCGCATGAACGATGATCCGGTGATCGACATGTTCCAATGGCAATCCGTGCTCGCCAAGGAAGGCTTGCTCAATCCCGAGCTCCTCAAATCGCGCTGGTCGGAAACCGAGATTCGCCAAGGCTTCCAGAGCGGCGAGATGTTCCTGGCCGAGGCGACGGAGATGGAGGCCTTCCTCATCCACGGCACCGGCACCCCGGAGATGCCCGGCTTCCTGGCCAATCCCGAGGACATGGGCGTGGCCCTGATGCCGCGCGGCAATTCGCTGATGATGAACGGGCGCGGCGACGCCCTGCGCGAAGGCCGGCATAGCGTGGGCACGCGCGGCTGGTGGTGGGGCGTGACGCGTCAATCGCGCAACAAATCCCTGGCCTTCCAACTCGCCCACCAGCTCTCCAGCACCGGCAACCAGATCCAGGAATGCTCCGCCTTCGGCATGGTGCCCGTGCGCCAGGACCTCCTGGGCGAACTGGGGCTGATGTTCGGCGGCGGATGGACTTCGGATCTGTTCCAGACGGCCTCGCAGCAACTGGTGGAAAACCGGTTCACCGTGGTCCCGCTGGTGGAGGAATTCACCGACATCTCCCGGAACTATGCGGATGCCTACCAGGAGCTTTGCCTGCCCGGGAACGGCCAGCGGACGCGCTTCGAGGACGTCCAGAAGTCCCTGGAAGAGCGCTATATCCCGCGCGAAAAGCAGATCCTGGGCGCGAAATATCCCAGCCGCGTGCTATCGAGCCGATAGCCTCCCGCCCGCCCGTTTCCTGTTATCTTTTACCCCGATCTTCATTTTACATTCACGTCTTCTTCCATTCACTTTTTCGGGATCGGGATCATATGCAGAACCCCCAGGACAAACTCGACCAGCTTTTCTCCATGCAGGCCGAACTCAACGACCGCATCTTCGCCAAGAAGGACATCCGCGACCGCGAGGGCAAGGTCCTCACCATGGCCTCGCTCCGATCTGAGGCCGCCCAAGGCGAGCTCGGGCCCAATACCAAGGTGAACGAATGGCTGGGCAAATACCTGCAGGCCCTGGACGATGAATCGCGTGAGCTGAAGGAAGAGCTGCTGTGGAAGTGGTGGTCCAAGGATCATCTGGACATGCAGAACATCCGCGTCGAGATCATCGACCAGTTGCACTTCTGGATGTCCCTGGCCCTGACCGCGGGCATGGATGCGGAATCGGTCTTCAAGATCTACATGCAGAAGAACGCCGTGAACCATCAGCGCCAGGAGAACGATTACTCCAAGGCGAACAAAACCGAAGCGGATAACCAGGCCGTTAAACTTTGATCGGAAATCCCGCAGGGGATCCGGTCGGCAATCCGACCGGTGTTCCGACGAAGTAACCGATTAAGGCTTGACGCATTTCGGGGCGAGGTCGCCCACTGCCAGGTCGCTGCCCTGCGCCGTGTCCTCGAAGGTGAGGGCGAAGGTGGTCTGTTCGCCCCCGGATCCGTCCAGGCACTGGGTATAGGAAACCGTATACGAAATGGTGTTGAACGCAGGATCCGGATTCTTCCGGGTGATCACGAGATACCCCGCGCTGACCGAATCCTTGGTCGCGCCGGCGGGATTGACGACCTTCACATTCACCAGGGTCCCGGCGGGCAGGGAGTCGCAGGCTTTCAAGGCCGCGCTGACCTTGCCGCTGTCGATGGAGGTCGAATCCGGACGGGTCGCGATTGCCGTGTCCATCCGCTTGAGCGTGGTATCGTTGGTGACATCCTTGCAGGTGTATTTAACGGTGTCCTTGAGGACGGTCATGGGGACATGGTTCGAATCGACGAGGGTCGTCTCGGTCTTGACAACGGTCTGGTTGATTTGCCGGACCGAGGTGGGCGTGGCCGCATAGCGCATGCCGATGGCCATGCGGACGGCATCGACCGGCAAGGTCCCCAAATCATAGCCGCCGTCGGCATCGACCCTGGCCCAGCGGCGCGTGCCGCGGATGAAGACCGCGCCCGAATCCACATGCATGCCGGAAGCGAGCTTGACCCTGCCCTTATAGGCCTTGACGCGGCGGACCGCAAAGCTGATGGTGGCCGCGGCCTGCGGGTTGCCGATGCGGAGCGTATCGAACAGGACGGTCTCGTCCCCGCGCGAACCCTCGAGCACGTAGACACCGCCCGCCCGCAAGGCGATATCCGCCTGCCCTTTGGCATCGGTCACCAAGGCCTTGTCGGCATTGTAGGTGAGCGGAATCTGGGCTTTGCCCGCATCCGGACGGAAGCCGGTATCGAATACGGCCAAGGTGACGCCCGGGACCGGCAGCCCAGAAGAATCCACCACCCTGGCGGTGAAGCCAGAGAATCCGCCGGCGGAGTCATTGGTGGTGATGCCGTTGGGGGTATCCGTGCCCGTGCCCCCGAGGATGCAGCCGGCCAGCAGCATGGCCAGGGCGGCGGCGGCCGGGAGCGAAAGGCGCTTCAGTAACGGGGAGGTTACGCAGGGGAGTCTCATGATTTCCTCTTCCTCTTGGAAGTGGCGGTGGTCAGGGGGAAGAGCTGCATGTTGAGATGATAGACCCGTCCCGGCTCCTGGTCCTCGCCCACCTTGCGCAGGACTTCCTTGCGGGTGGCGTTGATCACCTCCGTGATCTCCTTGTAGGTCCGCTCGGATATGCTCACCGTCGAGGAGCTGAAATGCCTTTCCTCTTTCGGGAACCGCGTGATGGCCTCTTCGGCAAGTCGGGCCATGGTCTGATGGAACTTGGGAATGAGCAGGGACTGGATTTCCGGATTGGCGACGATGAATTGCGACGAGGCCTTGACGGTCCCATCCGCGGCCTTCTCGACCAGGCCCAGGGCCTCCAGGAGCTCGATGGCCTTCTTCACCCGCTTGGGCTGCACGGCCGGAGACAGGCGCTTGCCCATCTCCTTGGGATTGTCCTTATAGGGGAAGAAGGACAGCATCTCGCGGATGGCGATATTGTACCAGTCCTTGTAATAATCGTACTGGGCCTTCTCGAGAACATAATGCTGATGCGGCGACCTAAGATCCATAAGGACGCGGAAGCAGCGATCCTTCTCCTCCAAAGTCTTGGCCTGGTTGAAATAGACGAGATGCTTGAAGTAGTTGGCTTCCGAGTCGGTGAGATCGAGCGCGGCGATGAACTTGGGAATGCTATTGTCGGTGAGATCGTGGACGCCATCCATGACCCGCTTGAAATAATTCGGCCCCGACATGCCCGTCTTGGCCATGAAGGCGCGATGGGAAAACCCGCGCTGGTTGGTTTTCGCCCACGCATAATATTCCCGGAGATATTGCCGGTAATCGGTGTAATTGAAAATGGATTTCAGGGCGGTACTCACCAGTCTGGAGCCTCAGGTTATGTAGTGTATGATAACTTAATTATTTAACCCAGACCAGCCATTTTAACAAGTTATCACCTATTTTAGAGAGTGCGAGTAGTGTAAAAACTTCTTAATCGCCCCCTGCCCCAAATAGCCTCAGCTTTTCACTGAGCGAATCGAGGGATTGATCCCAAACCGTGAATCAAGGGACGGAAACGTAGCGATATCGGGAGAAGTTTTCATGCCCGGATCCGGGGTGGACAAAACCCGTGGAGGACCTGCGCGGGTAACTTGCAGGTTATTGAGCGTATTTCATGCGAATAACCTATTTTTCCACACCATGCGCTCCCACATCAAAGCGCTGGGGAAGGTGGTCCTGACCATCGCCCTGGCCTTGTCCTCATTCGGGTTCGCCTCCGCCGCCGAATCCAAGTCCGCCCATAAGCAGATCATCGTCATCCCCATCGAGGAGGAAATCGATTTCGGTCTGCATGCCTTCCTGAAACGGGCCGTGGCCGAGGCCCTGGCGCGGCATCCGGACGCGATTGTCTTCAAGGTCAATACCTACGGCGGCGAGCTTCAGTCGGCTTTCGATATCGTCGATCTCTTGACCGGCATCTCCCAATGCAGCACCTATGCTTTCGTGGAGCAGAAGGCCATCTCCGCCGGAGCCCTGATTTCCTTGGCTTGCAACCGCATCGTCATGGGGAACAGCACCACGCTCGGGGACTGCGCCCCCATCACCCAGGGCCAGGAAGGCATCGTGATGCTGGGCGAGAAAATCCAATCGCCCCTGCGGGCCAAGTTCCGGACCTTGGCCGAACGCAACGGGTATCCCAGCCTGTTGGCGGAAGCCATGGTCACGTCCGATATAGGAGTCATCGCCGCTGAAGCAGCGGGCGCCGAGGCGGCGGGCGCGGGCGCGTCGGGGTCGGTAAAATCGAAGGTGGAATATTTCACCGTCAAGCAATGGGATGGCTTGAGCGAAAAAGAGAAGGCGAAATATCGCAGCCATAAGATTCTGGTGCGCGACGGCCAATTGCTCACCATGACCGACCGGGAAGCCAAGGACTATGGGTTTTCGCAAGGGTCTTATGCGAGTCTGGACGCCTTCCTGACGGACCGCGGCTGGGAAAAGGCTGATGAGATCCATACCACCTGGTCGGAGCGGCTGGTGCGCATGATCGGAAAAATCTCGCCCATCCTGATGCTCATCGGCTTCGGTGCGCTCTACCTGGAATTCAAGACCCCGGGCCTCAGCATCTTCGGCTTCATCGGCGTCCTATGCCTGGCCATCGTATTCGGCGGCAAGTACGCGGTGGGCCTTGCCAATCATACCGAGCTCATCATCCTGCTGGTCGGCTTCGCGCTTTTCTTCGTGGAGATGTACCTGTTCCCGGGGACCTGGATCGCCGGGGGCCTGGGCGTGCTCATCGTCATCGCCGCGCTGACGCTTTCGCTGCAGACTTTCACCGTTCCCGATCCGAAAATGCCCTGGGAATTCAAGAGCCTGATCGACAACCTGTTCCAGACCGTGGGGTCCGCCGTGCTGGCGCTCCTGATTCCGCTCCTGGGTCTGCGCTTCGTGATACCCTACCTGCCGGGTCGGGCCAGGGTCATCTCCACCGCCACCTTGGCCGATGCACGCTCCGATTCGCCCGAGACCGCCAAGATCGCCCTGGGATTTTCCGGCATTGCCAAGACGCGCCTGCATCCCGTCGGCAAGGCCGTCTTCGGCAATGTGACTTTGGAGGTCAGCTCGCGGGGGGAATTCATCGAGGCGGGACAGGCGGTGGAAGTCTGCCAGATCCTGGGGAATAAAATCGTGGTGCGACCGAAGGAAACGAACGCATGAGACTCATCTGGCCCATCGTCCTGCAGGCCCTGGCCTTCGCCATCGCCATGGCGGAAGTCCTCCTCCCCTCCTTCGGGATCCTGGCCATCCTCTGCGCGGCCGTGGGCGCCTATTCCTGGTACTTCATCCTCACCCGCCTGGGCCATGGCGCGATCATCGGGTTCGGCATCGCCGATATCCTGCTCATCCCCGTGGGCATCAAGCTGGCCTTCCATTTCCTCAGCAATTCGCCCATCTCGCATAAGTCCGATCTCGGTACCGGCTCCGGTCTCGAGGACCTGGACCGTTCGCTGCGGCGTCACGTGGGAGTTACGGCCCTGGTGGACGCGCCCCTGCGCCCCACCGGCAAGATCCGCATCGGCGAGGAAGTCTACGAAGCCCAGACCTCCGGGGATTGGGCGGAGCGCGGTTCGCAAGTGAAGGTGGTTTCCGTGATCGGCAGCCGCTTCCAGGTGGAAAAAGTTTAAGTCAACGGGATTCAGTTCAACGGGATTTTAATTCAACGGGAGAGTCAGATGGATTTCAAAATCATAGCCCTCGTCATCGCGGGCCTCGGCATCATCGTCGTGTTCTTCGTCCTCTTCAACTTCTTCGGCCTGTGGTTCCAGGCCCTCATGTCCAAGGCGGACGTGACCTTGATGGGACTCCTGGGCATGCGCTTCCGCAAGGTGCCGGCCAAGACCATAGTCGAGGCCAAGATCATGGGCATCAAGGCGGGCCTGCCGCTTTCGACCGAGGAACTGGAAGCCCATTATATGGCGGGCGGCCATGTGCTGCGCGTCGTCCAGGCCCTCATCGCCGCCGACAAGGCGAACATCCCGTTGAACTTCAAGCGGGCCGCCGCCATCGACCTCGCGGGCCGCAACGTCCTCGAAGCGGTGCAGATGTCCGTGAACCCGCGGGTGATCGAAACGCCGCTCGTGGCCGCCATGGCCATGGACGGCATCCAACTTAAAGCGCTGGCGCGCGTGACCGTGCGGGCCAACCTGGACAAGCTCGTGGGCGGCGCGGGCGAGGAGACCATCCTGGCGCGCGTGGGAGAGGGCATCATCTCGACCATCGGGTCCGCGCGCAACCACAAGTCCGTGCTCGAGAATCCCGATCAGATTTCGAAAACGGTCCTGAGCAAGGGCCTGGACTCCGGAACCGCCTATGACATCCTCTCCATCGACATCGCGGACGTGGACGTGGGCAAGAACATCGGCGCCGGCCTCGAAACCGATCGCGCGGAAGCGGACAAGAAGATCGCCCAGGCCAAGGCCGAGGAACGCCGCGCCATGGCCATCGCCCATGAGCAAGAGATGATCGCGAAGGTGGCCGAAATGCGCTCCAAGGTGGTCGAGGCGGAAGCCCAGATCCCGCTGGCCATGGCCGAGGCCTTCCGCAGCGGCAATATGGGCATCATGGACTATTACCATATGAAGAATATCAACGCCGATACCGCCATGCGCGAGAAGATCGGCGGCGGCGCGGATCAGAAGAAGACCTGAAGCGCCGACCCTGATCGCCGAACGGGAAAAACATGTCCATCAAGCTCACCATCTTCCTTCTTGTCATCCTCTACAACTTGATCACCGCGTTTATGAAGAAACGCGCCAAGAAGCAGCAGGAAGAGGCCGCGCGCAACGGCGTTCCTGCCGCCGGCGCCGGTTCCCGAAGTGGGGCGGTTTCGACGTCCACGGAGGAGTATGTGGCCAAGCAGCGCGAAGCCCCCGCCTGGGCCAGCCAGCGCGAGATGGACGAGGTCTTCCAGGACAAGGACGAGGCCGTCTTCCGTCCCGACGACGAGGAGGAGGGCGCGAACCCCTATCGCGAGGGCGACGGCTCCAGGCCGGGAACGAATCGGGTGAACCCGGCGAACCAGGAAAAGCCCGCCTCGATCGGCAAGGATTTCCTCACCGAGCTCGCCCGGGAAATCGGCATCCCCGTGCCGAACGCGCCTGCCCCCGCCCCGGCCAAGGCTCCCTTCCCCGCAAAACCATCCAATGCACCCAGGCCAGCCGTCCCGCCCCGTAACAAACGTGTTACCTCCTACGATTCCAATGATCATGCCCGCACCGTCGCCGATTCCCTGCCCGGCAAGGACCTGACCTCCGCACCCGGCATCGCCGCCGTGGAATCCGCCAATGCCGCGGCCTATGTGACCCGGGATCCCTCGCGCCCCACGGCTCTCAGCGCGCTCCGGGAGGACCTCCTCGATGGGGAGTCCCTGCGCCGCGCGTTCATCCTCAAAACCGTCCTCGATCGACCCCTCGCCCTGCAGCCCCGTGTCCCTGGGGCCTCGGAGGCCGCCCAGTCCCCGGCCCCGGCCGCCTCCCCCTCCGCCTAAGACGGGAAAACGGGCGCGGCCCCTTTCACAAACTTATCTTCATGTATGGGCCCGGTTCCCGCCGGACCTTAATATTTGATCCTTCAAATACATTAATGATAAGGAGGGGGAAGATGGCAAAAAACATCATTTTCATCATTGAGGAGGACGATGTTTTCGTCGATGAAAGTGGAAAGACATCCCTGGAGCCGGAAGGCGCCGGGCATCATCATGACTGGAACGCATCCCCGGATGGAAAAACCGATCCGCAGGTCGAGAGCCTGGCGAATATGGATATGGACTTCGATTCCGGAGAAGGTTATCCAAGGGGCCCGCGGCCGGTCGAAGGCGACGGCACCGGCGCTCCCGAGTAAGTAACGGCCCACTCCCAGGGATGCCGCCCGACATCCCTGGGAATGGGCAGCCTTCGTTCCCGACTCCCCGCATTCTCATCGCTCCACGAACCTATGTATAATTAGGGTCAATGGGTCTTCGAGAACCCGGGAGGTAACTTGGCCAGAAATTCCGACGCCGATTCGCTCATCGCTTTCCTGAATGCGAGCCCCACTCCCTTCCATGCCGTGGAAACCGCCGCCATCCGGCTGCGGGCGCTCGGGGCCGTGGCGCTGGACGAGAAGGACGCCTGGACGCTCGCGCCAGGACAATTGGCCTATGTCACGCGCAACCAGAGCAGCATCGTGGCCTTCCGCATCCCCGCGGACCTCGCGCCCGCGCAAATCGCCTTCCGCATCGTCGCGGCCCATACCGACAGCCCCTGCCTCAAGCTCAAGCCCCGCGCGCCCGAGCCGGCCGCCAACTACCGGCAATGGGGCGTCGAGGTCTACGGCGGCGTGCTCCACAATTCCTGGCTGGACCGGGATCTGGGCCTGGCCGGCCGCATCACGCGCATGGGCGAGGATGGGCTCCACTCCCAGCTCGTGCGCGCGGAGGACAAGCCCTTCCGCATCCCGCAGCTCGCCATCCATCTGGACCGGGGCGTGAACGAAACCGGCCTGATCCTGAACGCCCAGCGCCACCTGGTGCCGATCCTCGGCCTCAGCGATCCCCCGGGGCGCCCCTTCGAATCCTGGCTCGAGGCGACCGCGGGCGCGAGCCTGGAGAACCTGACCTGCGAGATCCACCTCTACGATACGACACCTGCCGGTTACGGGGGCTTCGACGATGAGTTCGTCTTTTCCGGCCGGCTCGACAACCTGGCCATGTCCCATGCGGCTTTGGAAGCCTTCGCCCGCGAACCAGCCGCCGCGAACGTCATCCAGGTGGCGGCCCTCTTCGACAACGAGGAGGTGGGCAGCACTTCCGCCCAGGGCGCGAACAGCAACCTCATCGAAGCGGTGCTGGAACGGTGCCTACTGTCGCTGGGCCGTACGCGCGAAGAGTCCATGGCCGCGCAGGCCCGATCCCTGCTCATCTCCGCGGACATGGCCCATGCCATCCATCCCAACTATCCGGAAAAGCACGAGCCCTGCCACTATCCCCTCATCAACCACGGCCCCGTGGTCAAAGGGAACGTGAACATGCGCTATGCGACCAATGGCGAGACCTCGGCCCGCTTCAAGGGCTGGTGCAGGCATGCCGGCGTGCCGGTCCAGGATTTCGTCAACCGCACCGATCTCACCTGCGGCACCACCATCGGTCCGCATGTGGCGGCCGCCCTGGGCATCCCCACGGTGGACGTGGGCAATCCCATGCTCTCCATGCATTCGGCGCGCGAGATGTGCGGCGCCGACGATCATGGCATGATGATCCGCGTGATGCGCGAATTCTACCGGGGTTGAACGGGGCCGCTCTGGGAGAGCGAGTCCACTCTAGGCGAGTGGGGCGGGGATTTTTAGCTTTCGGCTCCCAACCGTAGAGTTATCCAGGGGAGCCAACATGCAAAACGATATCCGCGCCAAACTCATCCAAGTCATCGAAGTCGATCACCTGCGGATCGGGGAGGATTCGCTGGGCTTGCCGTCCCGCTGGGTCAAGACCTATTGGGACCTCAAGGGGAACTTCCTCAGCGAGCACGATCCGCTCCTGACGGAACTCCAACGCAAGGGTTCCCTGGCCCATGAGTCCGTGACCACCACGGAAGCCTTCCACCTCTGAGAACGCAAGGTTCGGTGCCTGGAACCTTGGTGCAGCCTGCCGAAGCGGGCGATATCGATGAAATCCTCGGATTGCAAAAGCGGGCATTCCATAGCGAAGCGATATTTTACGATGATTTCTCGATGCCTCCCATGACCCAGACCCATGATCAAATGCAAGAGGAATTCGCCAATCGGACGCTCCTGAAACTGACCGAGAAGGGACGCATTGTCGGTTCCGTTCGCGGCCACCTCGATCCATTGACCTACACTTGCCATGTGGGCCGCCTGGTGATAGAACCCAACCGGCAGGGTCATGGGCTTGGCACACGCTTGATGCAAGCCATGGATGTCCTTTTCGCGGAAGCGAAACGGTTCGAGATCTTTACGGGCGCCAAAAGCTTGAAGACCATACGGCTCTATGAGAAGCTCGGCTACTTGCCTTTCAAGGAGGTCTCGGTAGGCTCTTATAACCTTGTATTCATGGAAAAGTTGAGACCCTGATGCCTGCGGACCATCCCCAACCGCGTTTCCTATTCCACTAGGTATCCGCTAAAGCGCGGCGGCTAACCGCGGTATTCGGAGCGGGCCGTGCAGGTCTCGTGCAGGATGACGGCGCTGAGCAGCGGCAGGGCCGGCTTGAG
>DAINDC010000005.1:32108-34379 GCA_036732085.1 Fibrobacterota bacterium
TCCCAGATCCATTTGCAGATGACTTCCGAAGTGGGATTCACCAGGCCGGGCACGTCTTCGTTCAGGAAACGGTGATCGAGCGCGTCCTCGATGGGCTTGAAGGCTTTCTTGATATCGGCGAAATCCATCACCCAACCGGTTTCCGGATCGACCGGACCCGTGACCTCCACCTCGCAGCGGAAGCTATGGCCATGGATGCGGCCGCACTTATGCCCGGGCGGCACCTTGGGCAGGAAATGGGCGGACTCGAAGCCGAAGGCTTTGTAGAGCTTCATGTTCATGGCACGGGCTTCCGACATGGTTGGAAATCTAACTAATCCCCAAGGCGCGTAGGCCCTGCACCAGGCCGACCGAAAGCACATAGGCCCCACCCGTATACAGAACGAGCTGGATGGCGGGAACTTTCCAGCCTCCGGTCTCCTGCCTGGAAACAGCCACGGTGGAGAGGCATTGCAGGGCGATCATGAAGAACAGGATCATGCCCAGGACCGATGAGACCGTGAAAATCCGCTTGCCCGTATCCTCGAAGCGGACCTCGGACATGCGCACCAGCATCCGGTCCGCCAGGCCGTCGCCCTTGGTCTCGTCGATGCGGTACATCAGCGCCATGGCGCTCACGAATACTTCGCGGGCCGCGAAGCCGCACATCATGGCCACGCCGCCGCGCCAATCCAGTCCCATGGGACGCATGACGGGCTCGATGACGCGTCCGAGTTGGGCCGCATAGGAATGCGAGACGGCGACATATTCACGGCCCGAGACTTGATCTCGGCCGGCGGCCGGGTTCGCGACGGAGGTGCCGGCTTGGACGGCATCCGGATTGGGCGGAGGTGTATGCGTCAGCACCCACAGGCCCAAGGAGATGACCACGATCATCATGCCCGCCTTGCGCAGGTATTGTTCGGCCTTGTGATAGGTCGAGGTGGCGACCACGCGGAGCACGGGCATGCGCAGGGCCGGAAGCTCCAGGATGAATCCGGACCGCTCTTTCCGGTGACGTAACCTGCTGATGACGGTGGAAACCACGGCGCCCATGACTATGCCGGCCACGTACAGGCCGGTCAGCGCCAGGCCCCCGATCCACGGCCGGTCGCGGGGGGTGATGAAGGCGAGGAGCAGGGCATAGACGGGCAGCCGCGCGCTGCAGCTCATGAGCGGGATGATGAAGACGGTGAGGTTGCGTTCGAAGCGGTTGGGGATGGTGCGCGCCGCCATCATGGCGGGGATGGCGCAGGCATAGCCGGAAAGCAGGGGCACGAAGGATTTCCCGTTGAGCCCGATGAGGGACAGGGGCCGATCCACCAGGGCCGCGCCGCGCGCCAGGTACCCCGAATCCTCCAGGTAACCCATGGCGAAGAACAGGATCAGGATCTGCGGCAGGAAGACCATCACGGAGCCGATGCCGCCCAAGATGCCGTCGGCGACGAGATCGACGAGCCAACCTTGGGGCAACTGGTGCTTGGCCGTGGCGATGATCCAGCCGAAGCCGCCGTCGATGAGATCCATGAAAGGCGTGGCCAGCCAGAAGATGGAGGTGAAGATGAGGAACATGGCGGCCAGGAAGATGGCCAGGCCGTAGAAGGGATGGAGGAGAAGGCGATCCATGGCCGAGGCCTTGGCCGCGGGGCGCGGGGCCGCGGGACGCGGGGCCGTCTTGTCGGTGGGATGCAAGGCGCGATGTCCGGAGGGATGGGCGGCATCCGAGGTCACCAGGCTTTCCATCTCGTCGAGGGCGCGATAGTAGGATCCGACGCGCTCCTCCGTCATGTCCGCCACGAAGGCGCGGTAGGTTTCCGCCGTGGGTCGCCCCGCGGGCGAGGCCGAAGCATGGAGCCGTTGCGCGACCAGGGCGCCCAATTCGGAAGCCTTGTCCTTGCGGCGCGGATCCAACGGGAAGACCGGGCATTCGAGGATTTCGGAAAGTTTGTCCGCCGAAACCTCCCTGCCCTTGGACTTGAGGAGATCGGACATGGTCAAGGCCACCACCAGGTTGAAACCCAGATCCTGGAGCTGCTTGACGAGGTAGAGATGCCGGGAAAGCTGGTTGGCGTCGACCACGGCCACGATGAGATCGGGATGATGCGCGCCGAACAAGGCGTCTACGGTGACCTTCTCGTCCAGGGACGCGGGCACCATGCTGGTGATGCCGGGCGTGTCCATGACCTGGCAGGCTAGGCCGGGAAAGACCTTGCCGGGACCGATCGCGAATTCGACCGTGGCGCCGGGATAGTTGACGGTGCTGTAATGGGATCCCGTCAGGAGGTTGAAGAG
>DAINDC010000006.1:0-1277 GCA_036732085.1 Fibrobacterota bacterium
CTTCCGCGCCGGTGGGATGTCCCTGCGCCGGCCTCTACCCCTACGTAAAGCGGGCGGCCGGGCCAAGACCAAGGCCCAGAACCAGGCCATCGCTTCCTTCGAGGATGCCATCAAGCAGGTTGCGCGGATATCGGATCAGGATCGGAACTCGGAACTGGCGCAGCCGAGGGGGGGCTATCCTCGGGATGAATTTCCTCGGGACGCATCTTTTCGGGATGAATCGAATGAGCCGCCTACCACGCAGATTCCGACTTCGGAATTCATCCATGCCTCCGAACCGGAATCGGAACCGGAGGAGATAAAGCCCAAGGATCCGGAAACCAAACCCTTCCCCATCATCAGCGATACCGGCCTGGAGACGAACTTTCTGCAGACCGGACCAGTTTGGGGCGAGCCGACCAGCGCCATTTCGAAAGGCCTGCTTTCCGAGGATGCCCTGGACGATTCCGCCAGGCCGCAAGCGCGCGGCGAGGGCCTTTCCATGGAAGACGAGGATGGCGAGTCCGAGTCGGAGGACGAGGGCCGCGGTGCGATGCCTGCCACCACCGAAGTGGAGCGTGTGGAACGCCGGAAGGCGGAAGTGCTGAAGCTGGCCCGCAAAGGCTTGACCTCGTCGGAGATTTCCAGGCGCATGCGCCTCAGTCAGGATCAGGTCGAATTCATCATCCGCCTCCGCCGCGAAAAAGGCTGAAACCGGACCCCGGAGCGGGTCTTCCCCAAACTCCTCCAATAGCCATGCAGGCATACCCATGGGCGCGGCTCTAATTATTCAAGCTTGGCCCGCAGGTGTCCTATAATAAGGTAAGACCTTAGTTAGGCAAGACTTTAGTAAGGAAAGACCTGAGCCGGCCGTCATTATGGATGCAACCGATTCGAGCAATATCCAACCCGTCCAGCCCTCGCAGGCGGGTCATAGCGATACGGAACGCCAGTCGCCGCCCATGGTTTTCTCCGGAACCATCACGGGCATCAAGCATGAAAAAGCGGTCCAGATCCTGGAGGTGCAATATTCCCAGGGCCGGATCCGTTTCCAGGCGGATGGGGATTTCCACGCCGGCGACAAGGTGCGCGTGTCCTTTCCCGGCGGCAACTCGGTGGATGTGGCCAAGGGCGCGGCGGCGCAAGGCGATGCGCAAGGGGTAAGCTACACGTTACCCCAGAACCTGGCCTCCATGCAGGAGTTCGAGGAGAGCGTGGCGCAGTGGATGGCGAACTTCGCGGACCCGGCGGGCGGATCGACCGCCGCCCCGAGCTGCGCCTGCGGGCTGAGGCCGACG
>DAINDC010000006.1:1287-23976 GCA_036732085.1 Fibrobacterota bacterium
CGCCAAGGGGGCCCGGACCCCGGGCCAGGGCGGCTCGGCGGCGCTACCGGCCTCGCTCGCGCAAATGACCTTGCCCCAACTCCTGATGACGGTGATGGAAAAGCCGGGCGGCAAGGAATTCCTGGCCCAAGCCCTGGGAACCTTGGATCGCAATATGTTGGGCGCCTTGGAGGAGGCCTTGGATCAGACCAAGGGCGATCCCGGCGTGAAGTCCCTGCTCCTCGACCTGCTCCGTTCGCAAGGCCGCGGTCCGGAGAGCGCGGGGGCGGAGGCCGCGAGGCAGCAGAGCGCGTCCGGCGCGCCCAAGAATCTGGACGGCTATTGGTCCGCGGAGGCTGGGGCCGGAGCGTCCCCCTGGTTCGGCAAGATCCTGGAGAAGGATGCGGCCGAGCCCTTCCTGTCCCCGCGCGACCGCTTGCAGTTCGGGGGCGGAGGGCCGCCGCCGAAAAGCGATCCCATGTATCGGTACCTTTTGGATGTGGGCGGCCGGACCCTGGAGGTCTATTCGTCGCAGTCCAAGGACAAGGGCGACCTGGCGGACTTCTCGCTGGACGCCCATGCGGGCCGGGTGCAGGCCAGGTTCCTGGATCCGGCCCAGTCCCTGCCCGCCAACCTGCGCACGGACTTCGCCCAGGCTACGCCGATGTTGCGGCAGGCCATGCAGATGTCCTCCCATTACCTGCAGGAGTTCAAGGACGAACCTTACTTCGGCAAGCTGGTCAAGGATTTCTCCGAAGTGCTGGCCCAAAGCGGCCGGCTCGATTCGGCTCCCGCCGCCGGGCTCAATGCGCTTCAGGCCAACCCGTCGCCGCCTCCGGCCGGGCTTCCGGACCAGAAGGAATTGGACGGGCTGCTCCGCCTGTTCGTCGCCTTCCCGCGCGACACCCAGCAACCGGAAAAGCAGGCCCGGATCTGGGGCGATGCCGTCCGGAATCCCCAGGCCATGATGGACCTGCTCAAAACCCTGCGGCCCGACCAGGAAACCTCCCTGTTACGTCAGGACTCGGGGCTGCGCCTGGCCAAGAACCTCCCTCCCTCCGTGGCCCTGTCCCTGCCGGAAACGGACGGCGCCGGGACTTCTCCCGAAGCCATGGCCGGCTGGCTCAAGAAGCTGCTGCCGGAATCCTTCAAGTCCTCGGACCTCCTCAAATTGGCGGACGATTCTTCCGCCCTGGCGACCGCGGCCGGCAAGGACCACGACCCCGCCAAGTTCCTGTTGCAGGCCGTCGTGAATTCCTTCCCGAAGGAGGAGGACATGCGCCAGGGCAAGCCGACCCAGTTCTATTTCTACCAGGGCCAGGACTGGCGCAGCCTGCAGGTCACCTGGCAGAAGGGCCGCAAGGAGGGACCGGATTCCCGCAGCGGACCCAAGGAGCCCCTCAAGGTCAGCGTGGAAACCCAGGCCCGGCATATGGGCAAGGTGAACGTGGGCGTTACCTGGGAGCCCAAGGGAGCCAAGCTCGATTTCAGGAATCAGTTCCACGATGTGCGGGCCCTTTTCACCCAGTCCCTTCCGGAGCTGGAGAAGAGCCTGGCCTACCTGGACTTCAAGGTCTCGGCCTGGACGTACGATCTGCTCCCCGTGCTTCCGGAGGACAATGCGCCGGGTTCGCCAGGCGGATGGATGCGGCCCGCCGGGCTTTCCGACGGCGCCAACCTCGATCTCTTCGGATAAAAGGGATTCGTGAGATCCGCGCGATAAGCGGGCTAACGCGCCAGCGTGTACAGGAAAAGCGCCTCCAAAGTCACTCCTTCCAGCGGGCGCTTTGCTCCGGGCCCGATTACTTCTAATTTGTCCGGCCATGGGCCGTTACCGATTCGTCGTGGAATACCTGGGGACCGATTTCGCCGGCTGGCAGATCCAGAGCGGCCAGCCCACGGTCCAGGCCGAACTGGAGCGGGCCTTCCAGGTCTGCCTCCGGACTCCCGTCACCGTACTGGGCGCGGGCCGCACGGATGCGGGCGTCCACGGGACCGGGCAGGCGGCGCATTTCGATATCGATCAGGATTTGGAAGTACGCAGGGTGGAACGATCCATCAATGCCCTCACGCCCGCCTCCGTCTTCATCCGCAGGCTCGAGGCCTGCGCCCCCGATTTCCATGCCCGCTACTCCGCCCAGTCCCGCTTGTACCGCTATCGCATCGCGCTCCGACCCACGGCCCTGCTTGGCCATATGTCCTGGTATACCGGCTATCCGCTGGATGCGGATCGGCTGCGCGGCGAACTCGCGGACGTGGTTGGAACGCATGATTTTATTAATTTTTCCGTGCCCCGCGAGGACGGGAAAAGCACCGAGTGCGATGTCCTCCGGGCCGAGGTCCAAACCGACGAGGCCTTCCTCACCGTGACCCTCGAAGCCAACCGGTTCCTGCACAGGATGGTGCGATCCATAGTGGGGGCCGGCTTCGATGTGGCGCGCGGGGCCTTGCCGGCGGGCCTGATACGGGGCATCTTGTCCGGCGCCTTCCAAGGCGAAAGGACCTGGGCCCCAGCCAAGGGACTCTGCCTCGAAAAGGTTCGCTATCGGGACTATGAATACTAAAAGCCTGACCCTTTCCACTGTTCGCAAGCCGGCCATCGTCCAAATGATTCGCATCGCTCCAATCACCCTGGCCTTGGTCTGGTTCGGTTCCGGGTTCCAGGCGGTCCAGGCAGGTAACCTCGCTGTGACTCCCTTTGCAGGGGCGGTTCTCGCCTCGGTTCCGGCCTCGCAAACCGGGGCTTTGCAAAATGGGGCTCCCCAGACCGCGGTCCCGCCCGCAGTAATTCCGCAGGCCGCAACCCCCCAAGCCGGCGCTTCGCCCTCCGCCTCCCGCCGCACCGCCATTGTCACGGCCACGGAATTGGCCGCCCCTTCCGTGGTCAGCATCACGGTGAAGCGCACGGCCGTGGTCTCCTACGGAAATCCTTTCTTCCAGGATCCCTTCTTCGATTTCTTCGGACCGCAATACCGTCAGCAGGAGATGAGCAGCCTGGGATCGGGCGTGATCGTTTCCAAGCAGGGTTATATCCTCACCAACAGCCATGTGATTGGCCAGGCCGAGGGCGGGCGTCTCGAAGGCATCACCGTGACCCTTTCCGACGAGAGGCAATTCCAGGCCAAGCTGGTGGGCCTGGACAATGCGAACGATTTGGCGGTCATCCAGATCAAGGCCGAGAACCTTCCCATCGCGCGCATCCAGGAAAAGGCCGACAATATGATCGGCGAATGGGTGGTGGCCATCGGCAATCCGTACGGCTATCTCATCGGCGATACCAAGGCGACCGTCACCGTGGGCGTCATCAGCGCCGTGAACCGCACCTTCAGCAGCACCAGCGGCATCCATTACCACAACATGATCCAGACGGACGCCTCCATCAATCCGGGCAACTCGGGCGGGGCCTTGGTCAATGTCGACGGGGAAGTCATCGGCATCAATACCTTCATCCTCACGGGCGGCGGCCAGTCCCAGGGTTCCATCGGCCTCGGCTTCGCCATCCCCGTGCAGAAGGCCAAGCTGGTCCTGGACGAGCTGATCAAGTTCGGGCGTATCCGCGAATTCACCACGGGCATCTATACCGATCCGCGTCTCGACGAGGGCCGGCCGGGCGCGACGGTGGCGGGCGTGGACAGGAATTCCCCCGGGGACAAGGCCGGGCTCAAGGCCGGGGACGTCATCTACGAGGTGGCGGGCAAGCGCATCAATACCTACCAGGACATCCAGGAGGTCTTCAAGCTCTTCCAGGTGGGCGAGACGGTGGAGCTGCTCTTTGTACGGGGCCAGGAAAAAAAGCGGACCTCCATGCTCCTGGAAGAGAAGCCGAAGAAGCAAAGGCTATATTGATCCGTGGCGGTGGAATTCCGCATCGATGAAAAGCCATAATGGAACCAGCCGGTTGGCTGGATGGTGGATGGCGGATGAATATGCAAACGCAGGGAATGCGGTTAGGGGAGTGAATCATGGGTAAGAATTCCAGCGTAGGCAGATTGGTCGTCTTCATCCTGTTGGGGCTGGTCCTGGGCGGCATCCTCGGCGAAGTGCTGGGACTCGTGCTCGGCCAGATCGGCGTCCTCTCCGGCGGCGATATGAACAATCCCATCCGCAATTTCTTCGTCGCCTCCTTCGAGCCCAGCCTGGGAATCAAGGACAATGGCATCCTGCTTGATCTTTATATGGTCAAAATCCGTTTCGGCCTGGGCTTCAAATTCAATGTCTGCAGCGGCGTGGGCATGGCCTTGAGCCTGTATATCATGAAGTGGTCGAAATAGGCAGGTAAGTAGGGAGGTGCGGCCGCGTAGATGCGGCTCCGAATGCCCTGCCGGATAAACCCAGCCGCCCCCTTTGCTTTTCTCGTTTTACCCAAACCCCTAGCCCCTAATCCCTTCTTCCCAGGGACCTAATTTCTATATTCCCTTCCTCCTTCTCCTCCTTCTACAAGAGGCTGCGACCATCCATGGCAACCGTTTCCGAAACCGTCCGCAAAGTCCAATCCGGCGAAATCACCGCTGAATCCCTAGTCACCGCCTCGCTCGGTAAAATCGAAGCGACCCGGGGCCTGAATGCCTATATCTCCGTCTTCGGCGAGCAGGCTTTGGAAAGGGCGCGCGACCTCGACAAGCGGCGGGCGGGGGGCGAAAAGCTGGGGCCTCTGGCGGGCATCCCCGTGGCGGTGAAAGACAATATCGTGATGGCCCAGGGCCGCACCACCTGCGCGTCCAAAATCCTGGGCGACTTCCATTCCCCCTACGATGCCACCGCCGTGACCCGCCTGTTGGCGGCCGGAGCCGTGCCTGTGGGCAAGACCAATATGGACGAGTTCGCCATGGGCTCGACCTCGGAGACCAGCGCTTTCGGGGCGCCGAAGAATCCTCTGGACGCGGGCGTGATTGCGGGCGGATCCTCCGGAGGTTCGGCCGTAGCGGTCGCCGCGGGCACCGTGCAGATTTCCCTGGGTTCGGATACGGGCGGGTCCATCCGTCAGCCCGCCTCCTGCTGCGGCATCGTGGGCATCAAGCCGACCTATGGCCGCGTGTCCCGATATGGACTGGTGGCCTATGCTTCGTCCTTGGATCAAATCGGATCGTTCGGCGATACCGTCGAGGACTCCGCCTTGCTCCTGAACGCCATTTGCGGCTGGGACCAGAGCGACAGCACTTCCGCCCAGGTGGCCGTGCCGGATTTCACCGCCTCGCTCGGCAAGGGCATCCAGGGCAAGGTCATCGGCCTGCCCAAGGAATGCTTCGGCGAAGGCTTGAGCCCGGAAGTCCGCGCCGCCGTGATGAAGGCTTTGGAAACCCTGGAGAAGAACGGCGCCGTCATCAAGCAGATTTCCATCCCGAGTTTCAAGTACGCGATTGCCGCCTACTATGTCATCGCCACCGCGGAGGCTTCCGCCAACCTGTCGCGCTTCGACGGCGTCCGCTATACGACGCGCGCCAAGGATGCCAAGGATCTGTTCAGCCTGTATGCCAAGAGCCGGTCCCAGGGCTTCGGCGAGGAAGTGAAGAAGAGAATTCTGCTCGGCACCTACGTGCTCAGCTCCGGATTCTATGACGCCTATTACATGCAGGCGCAGAAGGTGCGCCGGCTCATCACCGACGACTTCAACCAAGCCTTCGCCTCCTGCGATGTGGTGGTCACGCCCACCATGCCCAATCTGGCGCCGAAGGTGGGGGAGATCTATTCCGATCCCATGGCCCAGTACCTGGGCGATATCTATACCGTAGCCGTGAACCTGGCGGGCCTGCCCGCCATCTCGCAGCCGGTGGGAAAGGTCGGGAAGCTCTCCGTGGGCATCCAGTATATCGGCAAGGCCTTCCAGGAGGAAGCGCTCTTCCAGGTGGCCGGGGCTACGGAAAAGCTCTGCGCGGCCTAGACCGTGGAGGCGGCCTGGTTAACTTGCGTGTTACCTAGGCGTCCTAAGCTTCAAAAAAGGATTCAAAAGTAAAACCGGATGCCGCACCGGAAGATTTGGAATCGCCCCGCCTTCATCGGCGTTATCGTGGCTTCGCTCCTGGCCGCCTGCGGTCCGTTGGTTCGGCCCTCCTACAACCGCGACGCCGGCTGTTATGTCATGCCCTCCTCCTCGCTTACGCCCACGGCCATCGCACCCTCCCTGCCCGAGATGGGACGGGATGCCAACCGACTCCGGAAGGTCGCCGAGTCCTGGCTGGGAGTTCCCTATAACTTCGGCGGGCAGAGCCGCTCGGGCATCGATTGCTCCGGGTTCGTCCGGCAGGTTTATTCCGAGGCCTATGGCATAAGGCTTCCCCACAATTCGAGCGCCATCCATGGCCTGGGGAAATCCGTGGAAAGGGACGATCTTCAGCCCGGCGATATCGTGTTCTTCAAGAACTTCGGGTTCATCGACCATAGCGGCATTTATATGGGCAAGAACTTCTTCATCCACTCGGCTTCCAGCGTGGGCGTGGCCTATTCCAGCCTCGATGCGCCCTACTTCCGCGGGCATTATGCCGGGGCCCGACGGATGGCGGGGATTAACTAAATTCTATCGCTATGAAAGCGGCATTCCAGGGCGTCCACGGCGCGTATAGCGATCTGGCCTGCAAGCAATTGCTCGGGCCCAAATGCGAGACCGTGCCTTGCGAGACTTTCGAGGATGTCTTCACGGCGGTGGAAAAGGGGCGTGTCGACAAGGGCATCATCCCCATCGAAAACTCCCTGGCCGGCAGCATCCATCAGAACTATGACCTCCTGCTTTCCCGGAACCTGCATATCGTCGGCGAGGCCCATCTCAAGGTGGAGCATGTCCTCATGTGCCATCCCTCCGCCGCCTACAAGGATTTGACCCAGGTGCGTTCGCATCCGCAGGCCCTGGCGCAATGCAGCGGGTTCTTCGCGGAAGAGCGGCAGATCCAGCCAGTCGTCTATTTCGATACGGCCGGGGCGGCCAAGTCCTTGGCCGAAGAGGCTCCGGGCAATATCGGCGCCATCGCCAGCGCCTATGCCGCCAAGTTGTATAAGCTGAAGGTGCTGCGCAGCAACTTGCAGAACCATCCGAACAACTTCACGCGCTTCCTGGCTTTGGAGAAGGGCCCGGCGGTAGCGACGGGATCCGCCGCTCGCAAGTCCCCCCGGACCTTGTCCGCCCGGACTTTGTCCGCCCGGACCTTGTCCGCGCGCGCTTCGCAGGCCTCTAGCTCCGATCAGTCAGGATCCAAGACCGGCACCGGGACCAAGACCAGCATCGTATTCATGCCCGAGCGCAACCAGGTGGGCATCCTGTTCCGCATCCTGGGCGTCTTCGCCTTGCGCGACATCGACCTCCTGAAAATCGAATCGCGGCCCAACCCGCTTTCGCCTTTCGAATATTGGTTCTATGCGGACTTCGCGGGCCAGGCGGGAGAGCCCAAGGTGGACAAGGCTCTCGATCACCTCCGGGAAATGGCCGCCGACCTGAAGATACTGGGAAGTTACCCCCGGGCCATCGCGGGCGCCAAGCCTCCCCGGTCCTGAACACCTCAAGACCAAAATCAACATCGTATCACAATCCCTAAACGGAAAACGGAAAAGGTAGGCCATGGCCAGAGTGGACGGCAGGAAAAACGATCAATTGCGCACGATCAAGATCACGGAGGATTTCGTTTCCACCGCCGAGGCGTCCTATCTCATCGAGGTGGGCAAAACGCGCATCCTCTGCTGCGCCAGCCTGGAGGAGGAGGTTCCCCGCTGGATGAAAGGCAAGGGCAAGGGCTGGGTCACGGCCGAGTACAACCTGCTGCCGCGCAGCACCACCAGCCGCGTCAAGCGCGAACGGGCCGGGGCCTCCGGCCGCACCCAGGAGATCCAACGTTTGATCGGCCGCTCGCTGCGCGGCGTCTGCAACCTGGAAGCCTTGGGCGAACGGAATTTCATCGTGGACTGCGACGTGATCGAGGCGGATGGAGGCACGCGCACCGCGTCGATCGTGGGCGGCTTCATGGCCCTGGCCCGCGCGCTCCAGCGTTTGAAGGCCGGGCAGCCCGCCATGACCAAGCCCGTCCTCAAGCATTTCGTTTCCGCCGTCAGCGTCGGCATGGTGGGCGGAGTGCCGATGTTGGATCTCTGCTACGTGGAGGATGCGGAGGCGGAAGTGGATATGAATGTGGTCCGCACGGACTCGGGCCATTTCGTCGAGATCCAGGGAACGGGCGAGGAAGCGGTCTATTCGAGATCCCAGCTGAACGATATGCTGGACTTGGCGGAAAAAGGCTGCGGCGAATTGCTGAGCCTCCAGAAGCGGTATTTGGGGACCTTGCTCCCCTGAGGCCTTTGCTGCCCTAAGTTGGGTTATTTGACGCCGCCCGCGCCCGAGCCCGGCGCGGGGGCCGGCTACAATCCTTGACGCCTCGACGCCACCCTTGTCGAACCCCGGCGGCCGGCCCCTATAATATCTCCATGGCTGAAAATACCTCGCCCAAATTCAAGCGCCGCCCAATTCGCAATTTCATCCTCATGCCCGAATTCCAATGGCCGTATATCATCCGCATATTGGCGATCGTGAATCTGTCCGGCGTGCTCATGGCCACCACCATTTGCATGGTGTTCTATTACCGCTATCATGCCAGTCCCTTGGGCGGACAGGGAGGCACGGACCTGGTCAACGAGAGCCTGATGGGCGTGCTCGTGGAAGAGAACCTGATGGATAGCGTGGTGCCGGCCTTCGTCATCGCCGATCTCGTTTCCCTCGCCATCGGACTCTGGCTCAGCCTGTATTTTTCGCGCAAGATCACGGTTCCTATCTTCCGCATCCGCAAATGGGCCGAGGTGGTTTCCTCCGGCGACTTGACCTTCCGCCTGAAATTCCGGCCCGGGGACGATTTGCATAGCCTGGAAGACGCCTGCAACCAGGTGAGCGATTGCTACGCCAAGATCATCGAGGATTTGCGCCGGCAGATCACGGAAGCGAATCTCCCCCTGCCGTCCCGCTTGCAGGACGTGAAGACCCAGCCCAAGCGCACGCTCGCCTCCAGAGACGCGTCCGCGTCCTGACTCCCGCTCGCTTCCAGAGAGGCGTTCAGGTACCGGTGACGTTACGGGCCCGGCACTCAGAACGCATAGACGCCGATCTCCTGCCGTAAGGCCTCCGCCAGCAAGGTATTGCGCGCCACGGCCGGATTGTTCTCCACCGCCTTGCGCACCGCGCCCCCGTCGCCCACCAGGAACAGCCGCTCGCGCGCCCGCGTGATGCCGGTATACAGGAGGTTGCGCTGGAGCATCACCCAATGCGCCTTGGCCATGAGCATCACCACGGCCTTGAACTCGCTGCCCTGGCTCTTGTGGATGGTGACCGCATAGGCCAAGGTCAGCTGATCGATTTCATCGCCTTCGTAGGTCACCGTTTCCCCGTCGAAGTCCACCGTGAGGGTGCGCGTGGATTTCGTCACCGCCGAGACATAACCGATATCGCCGTTGAAGACGTTCTTGTCATAGTTGTTGCGGAGCTGCATCACCTTATCCTTGACCCGGAAGCGGCGATCCTTGAATTCGAGTTCCTGGGAGAAGGGGTTGAGCCGATTCTGCAGGGCCGCGTTCAGGGCCACGGTCCCGAGCGGTCCCTGGTTCATGGGCGTCAGGACCTGGATGTCGGAGCGGGGATCGTAACCGAAGCGTTTCGGCAAATCGTCGCCGACCAGATCGGCGACCAGGGCAGGCCCGCCCGCCGCGTCCGGCAGGGCCAGGAAATGGAAATTGCCCAGGCTGGCCGGCCGCGCGTCGGCGGCCGCATCCGCGGCCTCGGCCGGCGGCAAAGGGGAGGTAACCGGGGGGATACCCTGGTGGATGCGATGGGCATTGGCCACGATCAGGGATTCCTGCGCCTGGCGGAAGATGCGATCGAGATGGAGGTGCGGCACCGCGTCCGACCGGATGAACTCCGCCAGGACCTGCCCGGGCCCGACCGAGGGGAGCTGGTCGGGATCGCCGATGAGGATGACGCGCGTGCCCGGCTTCACGGCCTTGAGCAGGGAATACATGAGCACGGTGTCGATCATGGAGAGTTCGTCCACCACCAGCACGTCGGTCTGGAGGGGCGACAGTTCGTCATGCGTGAATTTTTTCTGGGCGGGATCGAATTTGAGCAGGCGGTGGATGGTGGTGGCGGGATGGCCCGTGACCTCGGAAACCCGTTTGGCCGCGCGTCCGGTGGGAGCCGCGACCTTCACCTTGAGCCCGGCCCGCTCGAAGACCTGGAGGATCCCGAGCACCGTGGTGGTCTTGCCCGTGCCCGGTCCGCCGGTCAATAGGAAGACGCCGCGTCCCACCGCGTCCCGGATGCCTTCCCGCTGCTGCTCGCTATAGGCGAACCCGTTGCCGAAGGCGGTCTCCGCCACCTGGATGGAGTCGGCGATGATGTTCTTCGGGATCGGGGCCGGGGAGAAGTGGAGCTGGGCCGTGCGCCTCGCGATGCCGCGTTCGCTATGGAAGAGATAGGGAAGGTAATAGCGCCCCTCGCCATCGTGCCGCACCTGTTCCGAATCGGAAATGCCATCCAAGGTGAAAACGATTTTCTCCGGCGGGCATTGGAGCAGGGCTTCGGCCTTGCGCAGCAATTCCTCGCGGCCCAGGAAGACATGGCCCTCTTCCGCGGACTTGCTCAACGCATAAGCCAGGCCGGCCTTGATGCGCTCGTAGGAATCGATCCCGAAGCCGAGCTTGCGCGCGATATCGTCGGCCTTGAGGAAGCCGATGCCCCAGACCTCGTCCGCCAATTGGTAGGGATTGGTCTTGATGACGGTGACGGCCTGCGCCCCGTAATGCTTGAAGAGGCGCGCGCTCATATTGGCGCTCAGGTTATACGCCTGCAGGAAATACAGGACCTCGCGCATGCCCTGGTTTTCGCGCCATACCCGCAGCAAGGTCTCGAGGGATTTGCCTTTGAGCCGGGGCACTTCCGTGAGCCGCTCGGGATACTTGTCCAGGATGTCGAAGGTCTCGAGGCCGAACTTCGCGACCAGGCGTTTGGCCAGGCCCGGTCCCACGCCCTTGAGCACGCCGCCGCCCAAATATCGTTCCATGGCTTCCAGGCTGTCCGGGCTCATGAGCTTATAACCCGTGGCTTTGAACTGCTCGCCGAACTTCTCGTGCTTGGTCCAGTCGCCTTCCAGTTGCAGGGTTTCCCCGGGGCTGAGCTTGGGGAAGACGCCTACGGCCGTGAAATCTTTTTTGGTTTCCGCGTCGGTCAGGCGCAGGACGGAATACCCGTTGTCAGGGTTGTGGAAGGTGACGTTCTTGACCACGGCTTTTTGAATCATGGTTGGAACCAGGAACACGAAGAAAGTTGGGCCGTCCGTAAATGAGAAAAGGGCTTGGGAGCCCTTTTCTTTTCAACTGAAAACTTCACCAGAAGAAATGATTCTCGCGAGCTCCGCTCGGTCGGGCCGTTAGCCCGAGCGATTAGGCCAGCTTCTTCTTGTGACGATTCAGACGGCGACGCTTCTTGCGCTTGTGGGTTGCCATCTTCTTACGTTTACGTTTTTTACCGCAAGGCATTCTTACCTCTGAATTTAAGAGGCATCAAAGTTCATAAATAAAGGGGAATTTGTCAATCAATACCAGGTTATTCCCGATGCCACGCCCTTGGATCCTTTGCCAGAGTCTTGGAATCCTGTAGCCGGAGCGTTCAGGCTCATTAATTCAGCCGCATTAAAAGTGCAGCCAAGCCGATAGGCCGGTCCGGGTGGTTCCGCTCTGGCCCGGGATTATAATCGGCGCCCATCCGAATTGGCTCTCGCTGGCCCGATCTTGGAATCTATCGACCGCCATTCCGGTATCGATGAGGCTGTAAATCAGTCCTCCCAGGTAGGCCATGGCTCCGGCCACCATGAGCGGGACGCCGGCATTCTCATCGCGCGTGTCCGGGCACCTTTTCTGGCTTCCGGGATCCCCCGGAACGTAGTCCATATCCACGCAAATGCTGGTCAGGGCTTGCACGATGCCTCCGACGATGAGCGCTCCTCCCAATACCCGGATGCCGGCTCCCAAGGCCGCCGGTCCGGCTGCATGCGCATAGAATTGCCCCCAAGGAAGGACCCAGGAAAATTCCCGTGGCCGCCAGCCATCCCACCGCCACCGCATTATCCGAACTCGTATGGTCGGAAATAAGGTAAGCAGCGCCGATGGGGACCGCGGTTCCCAGGATGCACCAGGCATAGGCTTTGAGTTTTACATTCTCGCTTCGAACGATGGATCCGGATTCCGGTTCGACCAGAGAGGTGTCCGGATGGGTTGCAACCGGTTCGGCCAAGGTCGGGACAGCGAGGGCGATGGAACAGGCTAATCCGATAATCGCCGAGATCCGGTTCAAGCGTTCCCCCGGAATAAAACCAAATGCGAATGCTTATGCTTGCGGATTTTCAAAGCGCACTTTCAAAGCACATAGGTATGAAAAGCCTATATAGGTATGACGATTCCAGGCGCCGGGAAGGTTAGAACGATGGGAAGTCGGCTAGGCCGGATTAAAGCGAAGTTTGAGGGCCGCCAGCAGCCTCTGCGCGAATTCGCCCAACGAGGGATCACGCGCTCCCATGGTCACGATCCAATCACCGGGGCGGGCCTCGCGGACCAGGTCGGCGATGACTTCCTCCTTGGTGGGAAAGAAGCGGCCGATAGGGGCCCGTAGGCCGGGCTTGGCGCTTCCAGACTTGAGGTCACCGGAGCCTGCGGCGTTGATTTCCGCGATCAGATCGGCGGAGGAAATGGTTTTGTCCGCGGTGCCGCCGGCATAATAGATCTCGGGCATGAGCATCCGATCGTCCGGTCCCAGCACGTCCAGGATCCCCTGGACCAGATCATGCCCCAGCAATTTCATGGGCGCGAATCCATGCGGATGGAAAACCGCCAATACCCGGCGCGGCGAACCGTCAGCGCGGTCGATGCGACCGGCGGCCTTCACCGTCTCCAGGCAGGCTTTCACCTTGGCGGGATTATGCGCGAAGTCATCCACCACCGTAACACCGCCGGTAACACCCACCAGCACATGGCGCCGTTCCACGCCCTGGTATTTCTCCAGGCCGCGGGCGCAATCCGAAAGCGGGATGCCCAGCACCCGGCCCACGGCGATGGCGGCCATGGCATTGGCGAGATTATGCTTGCCGGGCACGCGCACATGGAACGGCACGCCGGCCAAGGTGAAATGCGTATCCCAATCCCCGTGGCGGATATTTTCCGCGCGGCCATCGGCGATGGCATCCGGATGGAACAGGATATCCTCCTTGCGTTTCAAGGCGAGGCATTGGAAATCGGATCCGTTCAGGATCACGGTCCCCACGGTTTGATCCCGGAACTGCTTGAACAGGGGAATCAGCTCCGCGATTTCCTTATGATCCTTTTCCACGTTCAGGATGAGGCCGATTTCCGGGCTGTACTTGATGAGGCTGCCGTCGCTTTCATCCGCTTCCATCACCAGCCATTCCGGGGCTTCCGAGACCTTGGCTGCCAGGGCTTTCTCGCCGGCTCTGACAGGATCGCTGGGCTTAGCAGGAACGCCGGCTTTAACGGGAGCGCCAAGCTTGGCGGGCGGCTTGCCCACCTTGGCATTGCCGAGCAGGCCTTCGGCTTGCAGGGAGACCAGGTTGGCGCCGGTGATGAGCGAGGGCTTCAGCCCGCCGGCTTCCAGGATATGGTAGGTCATGCCGGTTACGGTCGATTTTCCCGAGGTCCCGGAAACGGCGATGGTATTGCGCAGGCGCGCCAGCTCGGCCAGGAGATCGGATCGATGGACGATGGGGATCGCGAGCGCCAAGGCGCGCTGGACTTCCGGATTCTGTTTCTCGATCGCCGTGGACACCACCAGGCAGGAACAACCTGCTACGCCCGAACCGTCTTGCGGCGTGAGCCGGATTCCCAGGCTGAGAAAATAATCGCGCTTGGCGGCTTCGGCGCCGCGATCCAGGCTGCGATCCGAACCGGAAACTTGGGAACCGATGAGGGCGAGGAATTGGGCCAGGGCGCTCATGCCCGTACCCGCGATGCCGGAGAAGAAGGGTCGGGAAAGATCCAAACTAGTAGTCCGGATGGGCGGCCGCAGCCAGCTTAGTGACCGCGGTCATTCAGTGGCCGGCGCCGTCCTGGGAAGAGGAGCCGTCTTCCGATTCGGGATTGTCGAGGATATCCTCGATCTCGCTCAGGATGAGGTTGTCGTCCCAGATGGTTTCGCCCTTGTTCAGCATCAGGCGTTGCTTGAGGCAGTTCTTGGCCACGAGGAGGGCTTCCCGCACTTCCTCGTTCTTTTCCTGCGCTTCCAGGCTGCGGATGATTTCCGGCAGTTTGGCGATCGGGGCGATGGTGCCCAAGGCGACGATGGCTTCGTAGCGGAGATCCTGGCTGGTGGATTTGGACAATTGCTGCAAGCGCTCCAGCGAGGCATGCAGTTCCAGTCCGGCTGCGGAGTGGATGGCTTCGAGCAGCACGGGCTCGGCATCGGAATACAATTCCTCGAGGATGAGCCTTTCAAAGACCGCATCCTTAATGAGGCCCATGGCATAGAGCGCGCTGACCTTGACATAGGGATTGGGCGCCTGATGGTAGAAGCGCATCACGATCTGCCGGATTTCCGGGAGGAAACCGAGATAGCCGAGGGCTTCCAGGGCGCGGCGGCGGACTTCCATGCTTTCCATGGGGGCGTCGACCTTGGCGAGCAGGTATTCGCGGACGGTATGGTAGAATTCCCGGGTAACCGTGGCGTAACCTCCGCCGACGAAGCCGGGAGGCATGGTCTCTTCGAATTCGAGACCGTCCTGGATGACGGCACCCAGGCAGCTATTGGCCATGGCCCGGATTTCCTCATCGGTATAATCGTGGGCCATTTTGAAGATTTCCTGGAATAGGCTCTCGTCCGCGACATAGTTACTCGCGGCCTGCAAGGCGGAAAGGATGATTTCCGGATCCTTCGAGTGCAGGTATCCCTTGAGGAGTTTGGTGACGTCGACGCCATCGAAGTCGCGATTTCCAATATCCTCGATACGCTTCAGGATCTGGAGCTTCTCGTCAAGGGGGGAGGCATTTTCCATGAGATTGAATTTAGGAAATAATCACGGAAGGATAAACAAGCGGAAAAGTGGCGAATGCCCGCCGATCCCGTCAGAAAAGGCCTACCGGGGATTTCTATCCTTGGGTCTTTGGCTTTTTAACCCAATTTTGTTTATTAAGCCGCGTAAATCACTTCGAGGAGACAGCATGCCGGAATCCGTTTTTTCACGCTTCCGCGTCCCGGCTTTGGCGGTCCCGGGCTTGGCGGGCTCAGGCTTGTCGGTCTCGGCCCTGGCGCTTTTCATCGTGGCCATCCCGCTTTCCTTTTTATCACCGATCCATGCGGCCGCCTCGGCTACCGCTTCTGTCTCCGCTCCCGCCCCCGTTGCCGGTCAGGACGCCAAGGCCGCGCTACGCAAGGCCATCGCCTTCCAACGCGAGGCCAAGGATCTCTCGCTCAAATTCAAGGCCAAGGTCTACAATTCCGCGCTCGACAAGGAAGACGAATACGAGGGCAAGCTGCTCCTCAAGGATACCACCCGCTTCCGTCTGGAAATCCCCGGCGGCATCTATGTCTCGGACGGCGAGACCTATTGGGAGTACCATGCCCAGAACCATCAGGTGGTGATCCGCAAGGCCAAGGATCTGGAAGACAAGCCTTTGCCGGGCGATGTGCTTTTGCGTTTCCTCGATTCCGATCCGACTTCGCTTTCCCATACCAAGGCGGATGGCAAGGAATACCTGGAGCTGCGCCTGGATCCGACGCGCGCCATGAAGAACCTGGACAGTTTGGCCGTCCTGCTCGACAAGGCGAATTATTCCGTGCATCGCATTTCCAGCCGCGACGTTTCCGGGAACGAGGCCCGTTATACCGTCACCGCGGTCAAGCGCAACAGCGGGCTCAAGGACCAGGACTTCGTTTTCGACCCGCCCAAAGGCGCGGACATGGTCGACATGCGGGAGTGAAATTTGCACTTTTCCAACCTTGAACGATTTTAAAGCGAGGTGACTCCGTGGCCAGTAATGAAAGCTCCTTCGATATCGTCTGCAAGACCGACCCTGAAGAGCTGCGCAATGCGGTGCAGGCCACCCAGAAGGAACTCGGCATCCGGTTCGATTTCAAGGGCAGCAAGGCCTCCATCGATCTCGACACCAAGGGGATGGAAGTGACCTTGGTCGCCGATGACGAATTCAAGCTCGGGCAGTTGCGCGATATGTTCGAGAACCGCCTGGTCAAGCGCGGCCTGGGGCCCAAGACCGTCAAGTATTCCGATCCGAAGCCCGGCGGCAAGATGACGGTGAGCCAGACCGCCAAGTTCCAGTCCGGCATCGAGCAGGAGGATGCCAAGAAGATCGTCAAGCTCATCAAGGAGCTGAAGCTCAAGGTGCAGGTGGCCATCCAGGGCGAGCAGTTGCGCGTGACGGGCAAGAGCAAGGACGACCTGCAGGACGCCATGGCCGCGGTGCGCAGCGCCAACCTCGACTTCGAGTGCCAATTCGTGAACTTCCGGTAATCCTTGCGCCAGCCTGAAATCCCTGCTACCGGAATAGTTAAGGCCTGCGCCTTGGCCGCGGCCGTCTTAGCTTCGGCATTGTCCGCCGCCTTCGGGCAGTCGGATCCGCTGGCCTCCAAATCCATTCCCTTCCTCTTCGCGGACCGCGACATGTTCTGGGCCATCGCCGCGGACGGAACGAAATACAGCCTTATCGATCCCTTCGCCAATCCCGTCGCCATCCAGAACGGGACCTTGCCCTTCGGCGGGTTCGTGCGCGGGGGCGTCGGCCGCACCGTTTCCATCCTGCTCTTCCACGATTACCTGCAATCGGACAGCGTCACGGTCGGCGGCATCGGCGCCCTGACCCATGACCTCAAGACCAAGCAGGATTCCCTGATCCTCGCGCGGCATGGCCTGCATAAGAACGCCACCACCTTGGGCGCGGAGATTTCCGCGCTGGCGCTGCGAGCGGACACCCTCGTCATCGGCGGAGGCACGGCCGGTATCGCCTATGCCAAGGTGAAGCCGGAGGGACAAGGCGTTTTGGCCTCCGATACCGTGAATTTCCGCGCGCTGCCGGACGGGGAGGATACCTCCGTCGCCGCCTTCCGCTGCGCCGTCAATAAGCCCTGCACGGTGGATTCGCTGGACAACGTGCCCAAGCGTTTCGGGACTCCGGATTCCATATCGGTGCTGGCGGTGGACTCCTCCGCGGCCGACAGCATCTGGCTGATCATCGGCACTTCCACCGGCCTGCGTCGCGGGCTCTTGGGCGGCAACCGGTTTCCGGCCGTGGCGCTTCCCACCGACAAGCCCGGCGCGCCCATCCGCATCGAAAGCATCCATGCCGATGCGGCCCATGCCATCCTCTGGGTCTTTTCCGGATCGGAATATTTCTTCAGCGGCGATCACGGACGCACCTTCCACAAGCCGCCCACCGTGGCAGGCGTGGGGACGAGCCCGGCCTCGCTGACCGCTTTCAACCCGGCCCCGGAAGCCGCCAATGTCGGCGATACCACCTTCATCAACTTCAACATCGATCGCCCCGGACTGGTCGCCTTCCGCAAGGACAGCCTCACGGCCAATACCGGCACCGGGGATTTCGGCGACGTGGTCCTCGACTATGAGAACGGCCTGGACATCCGCCAGGGAGGCGAGGGGCGGCTCACCTCCCTGGCGGTTGTCCGTAACGGAGGTGTTACGGTACTGGGCGCGGGGTCGACCTTCAAGGGCATCTTCCTGCGCAAGACGGGACCCGGCCAGGACGGATCCTGGGCGAATGTCAACAGCCTCAAGACCCTCAAGGGCGGCCTCGACGAGGTCATCACCTTCCCCACGCTTTTCACCGGCGTCAAGGCTTCGGGCGATCCCGAATACGTGCATATCGGCTACCGCCTCAAGAAGGACGGCAAGGTCACCATCCGGGTGTTCAACTATGCCATGGAGCCGGTCTTCACCGTGGTGGACGGTTCCCCGCGCAAGGGCGGCGGCAGCCGCAGCGAATCCCCGACGGAAGACCGCTGGGACGGGCGCGATGCCGGCGGCCGGCCCGTGTCCTTGGGCACGTATTATATCCTGGTCGAATCGGATCAGGGCGAAAAGGGCTGGGGCAAGGCCATCGCGGTGCGGGGGCGCAATCCATGAAGGCGCTGCTTTCGAGACGGATGTTCCTGGCCGCGGTGTTCCTGATATCCGCCGGTATCGCGCAGGCTACGGAGCAGGAAATCCTGGGCGGCCATGAGGGCTGGCTCGACCGCATGGGCGGCGGTATCCGGGAATTGGGCATGGGCAATGCCGGGACCGCTTCCGAGGAATCCAATCCGGCCTCCTACTGGAATCCCGCCGTACTGCCTTTCAACCGCGAGACCACGGTGGGCGTGGGCGCGGACATGCGCAGCCTCGACCGCAACGGCGGCTATGCCGGCATCCAGGGCCGGGTGGCCGGCAATATGGGCGTGGGCATCGGCATCCTGAACCGCGGGGATTACAATGTCAAGGCCTACGACGCGGACGAGAAACCCATTGGCACGGCCCGGCCCCAGTCCCTGGGAAGTTACCTGGGCATCGGCGCCAAGACCTCGCGCAGCAATAGCTTCGGCGCGGCCGTGCAATGGTATTCCTCCAATATGGACTTGCCCGGTTCCGTGGGCAATGTCAATGTCATCGGCATCTTCAACCTGGGTTGGTACAAGCGTTGGGGCGGCGATCTCAAGACCGCCGTGGTCATCCGCAACCTGGGCATCAGCAAGAATCTTTCGGCCGAATTCGACCAGACCACCTTGACCGGCGAGGATGCCTCCGGCTTCGATCATACCGCCACGGATTTCTTCCCCAAGACCTTGGTGGCCGCGGTCTATTACACCACCACGGCCGGATCCAAGCCGCTCGATCTCGCCTTCGAATTGATGGACTTCCAGATGAAGAACGAAATCTTCGTCACCGACGCCAACTTCCATACCCAGGATATCCGCATCGGCGTGGACTTCCACTATTCGCCGGCCTTCAGCATCCGGGGCGGGTATGATCGCGGCAATCTGTCCGCCGGCTTCGGCTACGTGCTGCCCTGGGGCAAGCGCAATCTGGCCTTCGACTATGCCCTGGTGGCCGAGAAGGGCCTGCTGACCGTGAATCCCTTCGCCGTGGGCCTGAGGTTCGCGTTCTGAAATTCTTTTTAGTTTATCCCCCTATGGGATCCCGAGGTTCGACCATGCTTGCCATCGCCGCCATCCTGGCGGCCGCCTCCACGGCCATGGCGATCCAGACCGATCAGCCCTATGGCCAGAGCAGCTTCTCTTTTCTCAAGCTCCCCCTGTCGCCGCGCATCGTGGCCTTGGGTGGCGCAGGCTCCGCCCTGGCGGACGGGGCCGGTGAGCTCGATCTCAATCCCGCCGCTCCCGCTTCCGATTCCGGACGGCTGGTAGTGGGCCGCGGCTATCCCTTCTCCGAATTCCAAGCCGCCAGCAGCGTCATCACCTGGTCCATTCCCACGGGTGGCTATCGCATCCTCGTGAACGCCCGCTACCTCGGCTTCGACAAGCTCGAAGGTCATGGCGAGACCGGCGAACCCACCACCGCCTACGGCGCGCATGCGCTCAAGGCCCAGGCGGGGGTAGCGGGCATGTTACATGACCTCTCCTGGGGCGGAACCGTGAACTTCGCCGGCAACAGCATCGCCAATGCCAATTATGCCACCGCCATGGTGAATGCGGGCCTGCGCTATCGCGTTCTCACGGGACTGTATGCCGGACTCAGCGTCCTGAATGCGGACTTCTGGGACTCCAAGGCCCAGGATCCGAACAATGCCGATCCCTTCCCGCCCACGGCCGTCCAGGCCGGGCTTGCGTATTCCCATGCGATCGGCGGGCAATTCGCCGCGGCCGTGGCCGTGGACGTGCGCGCCCGCAACGATGAGGATCGCGTCTGGCCGATGGGAGCGGAACTCTCCTGGAAAAATCTGGTGACCGCACGGGTGGGTTTTCCGGTGGGGGAGCAGGAACCGGCAATTGCCGCCGGCCTGGCCGTGCGCTGGTCGCGCTTCCAATTCCAATATGCTTATCAGGGCCATGCCACTCTCGGGCCCGGCCATTTCTGGACCTTGGATATCGCCTACTAGCAGTCGTCGGGTTGGCTCGCTTCAGTCAGCGAGCTTGAGCAAGTCCCCATCAAACGCAACGAACCGCAGCTTTCCGCAACTATTCACAATCAGCCGTATATGCCCATGAAAATAGACGCCATCCCGGCCAGCATGATCCATTTGAAACGGCGCTGGATCTTCCCCCAATCGGGTGTGGGCCAGGACAAGCCGCGGATCACGCCGATCAGCAAAGGCACGGGCCCCAGCAGGATGAGCAGGAAGTAACCGGGATGGTAATCGAGCCACAGGTAGGGCAGGGGCAGCAGCATAAGAATCAGCGCGCAGAGCAGCCGCAGGGCCGATCGGGACGCGCGATTGCCGTATCGGATGGGGAAGGTGCTCCAGCCCACGGCCGTATCGCCGGGCACATCTTCCGCGTCCTTGGCTATTTCCCTCGCCAGGGTGGTCAGGAAGGCGAAGAGCGCGGGCAGCCCCGTACGTTCCGGGAAGCCCGGGAACTCGGGGAAATACACGGCCAGAGCGCACAGGACCGCTACCGCCAGGTTACCCCAGAGCGGCAGGGATTTCAGTTTGAGGTTGTAGAGGCAAAGCAGCAGCGCGATGCCCGCGGCCAGAGCCCCGTCGGCGATTCCGAGCCAGGCGGCGAGCGCAACACCGCTGAAATAGAGTATTATGGAGGCCCGGAGGGTCGCTTTGCGGGCCAATCGGCCGGAGGGAAGCGGCCGATGGGGGCGATTGATACGATCGGCGGCCAGATCGAGCGCATCATTTTGCATATTGCCGGCGGCGGCCAGCATGACCAGGGCCAGGGAACCGAGGATGGCGGCATGCCAGTCCAACGGCCCGGGCAGGCAGGCATGGCCGAGCCAAACCCCGAGGCCTGCCACAAGGGCGTTGGAGAGACGGGCCAGTTTGACCCAGTCGCCGATCATGGGGATAATGTTAGCTAAACTATCTTTACCTGGGAAATCTGAGCATTTATGATAGACGTTCGCAACCTGCACCTGTCCTTCGGCGATAGGCCGATATTCGATGGCATCGGCTTCCAACTCGGCGACAAGGAGAAGATCTGCCTCGCCGGTCCCAACGGTTCCGGCAAGACCACGCTCCTGAAATTGTTGGCCGGGGAAATCCGGCCCGACGGCGGCGAGATCATCCGGTCCCGCTCGGTCAAGGTCGGCTACCTCCGCCAGCACCTGGGCGAGAATGCCGGCGCCACCGTCTACGAAGCGGCCCTGCAGGCCTTCAGCGAGGCCCTGGGCTTCGCGAAGGAGCTCGATGGTTTGCATGCCATCCTCGGCGAGCGCACGCCCACCGACCAGGAACTCGATCGCATGGATTTCCTCCAGGACGAGCTCATCCGCAGCAACTATTATACGGCCGAGAGCGAGACCCGCAAGATCCTCGCGGGCCTGGGCTTCAGCGACGCGGAGCAGGACAAACCCCTGGGCGCCATGTCCGGCGGCTGGCGCATGCGCGTGGCCCTGGCCCGGGTGCTGCTCTCCCAGCCCACCTGCCTGTTCCTGGACGAACCGACCAACCATCTCGATCTGGAATCGATCGTCTGGCTCGAAAGTTATATCAAGGAATATCCGGGCAGCCTGGTGCTCATCTCCCATGATCGCCAATTCGTGGACAAGACCTGCGATCGCGTGATGGAGATCCAAAGCAGCGATCTCACCTATTATCCGCTGCCCTACGCGCGCTACGAGGAGGAGAAGAAGGTCCGCCGCGATCAGCTCCTCCGCGAATACAAGAAGCAGCAGGACGAAATCGAAAGCCTGGAACGGTTCGTCGAGCGCTTCAAGGCCAAAGCCTCCAAGGCCACCCAGGCCCAGAGCAAGCAGAAGCAGCTCGACAAGATCGAGCGCATCGAGATCCCCAATGACGCCGCGACCATGCGCCTGAAGTTCCTGGAGGCCCCGCCTTCCGGGCAATGGGTGTTCGAAGCGGAGGATCTGGGAAAACGTTTCGGCGATCACCAGGTTTTCTCGGACGGCAAGTTCGGGATCCAGGCCGGCGAGAAGACCGTGCTGGTGGGCCCCAACGGCGCGGGCAAGTCCACCTTGCTGAAACTCCTCCAAGGCATCGAGAAGCCCACCGACGGCACCGTGGTCACGGGCGCGAACGTGCAGATCGGCTACTTCGCCCAGTACGAGGAACCGACTCCGGTCGAGGCCGATATGGATCTGGTTTCCTTCCTATCGTCCTCCTTCCCGAAAATCCCCACCCAGCAATTGCGATCCATCCTGGGCGCCATGCTCTTCAGCAATGACGATGCCTTCAAGAAATTCGGCGTCCTCTCCGGCGGCGAACGCGCCCGCGTGCGCCTCTGCCGCCTGCTCCTGCGCAACTGCAATGTCCTCATCCTCGACGAGCCCACCAACCATCTGGACATGGACTCCAAGTTGCTCTTGATGCAGGCCCTGGCCGCTTTCTCCGGCACCGTGCTCTTCGTCTCCCACGATCGCTACTTCGTGGAGCATGTCGCCACGCGCGTCATCCTGGTCCGCGGCGGCAGGGTCACGGACTATCCCGGGGACTACCACTATTATCTCCACAAGCTCGCGACCGACGGGGGAGGCCTGGACGAGAAGTCCGAGAAGCAGGAAAAGTCGCGAGGCGGCCTGTCGAAGTCGCCGGAGAAAT
>DAINDC010000006.1:23986-34314 GCA_036732085.1 Fibrobacterota bacterium
GCCGTCCATGGCGCCACGGTGGGAACCAGCGCCGCCGCAACCATGAACGCTTCGGTCGCGACCAAGGCAGCTCCCGCCGCCGCGTCCGCTGCGAATGTGTCCATGGCCTGGGAGGCCAAGAAGGAAGCGGAGCGTCTCAAGCGCAAGGCAGAGAAACGCTGGACCGAAATCGAGATCGCCATCGCCGACCTCGACATCAAGGTGGCCTCGCTCGACCTGGAGCTATGCCGCCCGGAAATCTACGCCACTCCGGACAAATCCGCCCGGCTGGGCAAGGAAAAGAAGGAAGCCGAGTCCGAATTGGCGGAGCTTTACAAGGAGCTGGAAGAATTGGAAGCGCAAGGCCATGGCCAGTAACCTGCCGATTACGGTAACTCTGAGGTTTCCAACCGCGGCCGCTCCGCGGCTGCCCCTCATCCCATTTCCGGAGATCGCTTGACCCTCGCTGAGGCGCCCGGGCTGCTGGGCACGCTCGTGGAGGTCCAGCGGCGCACCGCCCTGGTGGTCGGGGACGACGGCCTGGAATACCGCTGCCAATACAGTCCCGTCATCGATCTCGCCGAGTTCTCCAATTTCGCCGTGGGCGATCGCGTGGACTTCATCGCCGCGGGCACCCAGCAGGAGGCCATGATCACGGGCATCCGGACGCGCACCAGCAAGATCTCGCGCCCCGGTCCGATGGACAGGGCCTCGGAGGAGCTCATCCTGGCCGCCAACGTGGATGCCCTGGTGGTGGTCGCCTCCACCCGCAAACCCGAATTCAACCCGCGCCTGGTCGATCGCTATCTCGCCCTCGCCGAGATCTTCGGGATCCAAGCCATCATCTGCCTGAACAAGGCCGATCTCGATCCGGTCCTGCCCCGCGAGCTGGAATACCTGCATGGCCTGGGCTATCCGGTGGTCTCCATCTCCGCCAAGACCGGCCAGGGACTGGAGTCCCTGTGCAAGGCCATGGAAGGCAAGCAGGTGGTCCTGAGCGGGCCTTCCGGAGTCGGCAAGTCCTCGCTCATCCGCTCCCTGGTACCGGGCGCGTTACCCAAGGTCGCGGACGTCCGCAAGGGCGAAGGCAAAGGCCGCCATACCACCACCTCCTCGCATCTCTACCAGGTCGCCGGCAATATCCGCATCATCGACACGCCCGGCATCCGCGAACTCGGCATCGTGGGCATCTCGCGCCGCGAGCTCGCCGCGCACTGGCGAGACTTCGTGCCCTACCTCAACCAGTGCCGCTTCCGCGACTGCATCCATAAGGGCGAGCCCGCTTGCGCGGTCACCAAGGCCGTGGCCGACGGCGAACTCCCGGACTTCCGCTACCAGAGCTATCTGCGCATCCAAGAATCCCTGGAACCTTGAACTTCATCCTGTTCCTCGCCAAGGCCTCCGCCGTCCTCACCGTCCTGTATGGCGGCATGAACGTCCATCAGCTCACCAGTTCCTATGCCTACCTGGTCGACAAGTCCGACGAATTCCGCGCCGCCGTCACCGAGGAGGGCGGCTTGCCGCGCCTGGCCCGATTGAACATCATCTTTTACGTTCTTCTGCCCTTCGCCTACCTGTCCCTGCTGCATTACTCATCGCTTCCCGCGCTCTTGATAGCCGTCCTCGCGGTAAAGTTCATGATCACGGGCTCGCTCGATCTCTGGGTCGAAAGGCGGATCCTGACCGGACAAGCCTATTCCCTGGTCCAACACTACTTGAGTCGCGCGGACAACCTCTTCAATATCTTCTCCGCCGTCGCCGTCATCCGCTTCCTTTTGACAGGTACCTTAAACAGCCACTGAAGCCAACCAGCCACTGACATTGCCATTACCCGGATAAAGATTGTGAAGCCTAGGCTGCGGGAATTCAACGAAGTCGATTTCCGATCGATGTCGATCCACATCCTCAATATCATCATCCCCGGGGTATTCGTGGTGATGCTGGCCTGGGTCCTGCGGGTCGCGGACAATCGGGTAAGTTACTTCGCTCCCATCGCGATCCTTTTCGGATCCAATATGATTATTTCGAAGCTTCAGAATCGGGAACGGTTCCGGAAAATGGTTTGGCTTACCGTCCTGCGTTTCTGCATCTCTTTTATTTTGCTCGGCTGGCTGGCCTTCCTGTCGCGGCACACCCATTATCCCTGGATTTTCTTCCTGCCTCATTGCTTCGCCCTGTCCTTTGCCTTCCTCATGCCGTACCGGGCCTTGGGCATCCTGATCTGGAATCTCGCGAGCCTCGCCTTCCTCTGGGTCCTGCAGGGAAGCGCGCCGGAAGCGTTCCCCATCGCATCCCTGCTTCTGGTCAGTGTGGTCTCATGGTCGGGAGCGTGGATACTGGAGCGGAATCTTATCCTCATCCAGAAACTTCCCGTGGACGATCGGGAAAAATGGGGCCGCGCCATCGGCAATCAGGCCTTGATCAGTTTCCTCGTGATTCTCACCGGCATCGGACTCACCGTGCTCCTGCTGAAGAACGAGCTGAGCCATCGCCGACAGGAGGCTCTCGCCAAATTCCGTGAGCAGGCCCAAACGGGGATCCGGAATTTCGATTTGCAATGTTCCGCGAATCGCAGCGCGCTGGAGGCTCTGGCCGCTTTCTTCGAAGGCTCGAAATACGTCGAGGAAAACGAATTCAACCTCTTCGCGAACCGACTCCTTATCGATTATCCTTCGGTCCGGGGATTCGAATGGGTTCCCAAGGTCGGGGCTGGGGAAACGATCAAATACCTGGCGCCATTCGAACCATCCAAGGGGGTATTGGGTCTGGATTACCGAGGGTCGCCCGATCGGGCCGCCTGCGCGGACTCGGCTTTCGCGCATAGGGCTTATACCGTTTGCCGGCCTTCCAAAAATCTGAGGGAGCGCCCCGGAGACTGGATGAGCCTCGCCTGCATTCCCGTGGTGAAACCGGATGTGAAGGGCCTCGTGGTCGCCGTCCTGAGCCCGGTGACTTTGGCGCAAAACACCATCCTCGATCCGCTGCGACACGGATTCTCCATGGAGTTGGATTTCCTTTCCGATCGGGAACAGGTCCCGATCTTCAGGCCGGAAACCTCCGGCGGGATCCGGATCCTGGATGAAATCTCGCAGGTATTCGGCGGGGCCCGGTACCGCGTGAGGATTAACGCCCCGGCGGAGATTTTGGGGAGGGATTGGACCAACTTGGATGTCATCCTGTCGATCATGGGAATCGCCACTTCTTTCCTGCTCGCCTATTTCCTTTTCCATGCCCGGAAATCAAGCCTGCCCTTGGAGATAAAGGTCCTGGAACGCACCCAGGAATTGCAAAGCGTGGTCTTGCGTGCGGAAGAGGCCAGCCAGGCCAAGAGCCGGTTCCTGGCCCATATGAGCCATGAAATCCGGACGCCCTTGAACGGGGTCTTGGGAATGTCGGACGCCCTGCTCCACTCGGATATCCCGCGCAGCTCCCGGGAAAGCGTGGAGCTGATCAAGTCGAGCGGCTTGAGCCTGATGACCATCCTCAATGACGTACTGGACGTCTCCAAGATCGAATCCGGGAAGCTGGTGCTGGAACTGAAGCCGTTCCGGATGGGCCAGCTCATCGCCGAGATCATCGGCATCCTGAAGTTCGAAGCCGATACCCGCGGAGTCTGCCTGGGCCTGCATATGGAATCCCGGATTCCGGAATGGGTCAACGGGGATCGGTTGCGCGTCAGGCAGATCCTCATGAACCTCCTCGGCAATGCGCTGAAATTCACTCCCGAAGGATCGGTGACCCTTTTCCCCACCTTCACGGAACCGGATCGATTCCAAATCCGCATCGTCGATTCCGGGATGGGGATTTCCCAAGCCATGCTGGTGCGCCTGTTCCAGCCTTTCGAGCAAGGCGACTCCTCCACCACCCGGAAATTCGGCGGGACCGGATTGGGCCTGGTGATTTCGATGCAACTCGCCAAGATGATGGGCGGCGATATCCATGTCAAGTCGACGGAAGGCGTCGGCTCCGAATTCCTGCTGAGCCTTATCCTGCCGGTCGCGAATCCGGACGAACCAAACGGGGAGGGAAAGCCTCCCAGCCTCCAACCTCCCGGCGTCCGTAAAGGCGGCCGTCTGCTCCTGGCCGAGGACAATGCGGTGAATGTACGCGTGGCCAAGGCGCTCCTGTCGGATCATTTCGAATCCATCGATGTGGCCGCGACGGGAAAAGAAGCCTTGGACATGCTTTCCGCTTCCGACTACGATTTGATCCTGATGGATCTGCAGATGCCGGAGATGGACGGCATGCAGGCCGCGCGCGAAATCCGCAAGCACCTGAAATGGTCCGGAGTCCCAATTATCGCCTTATCGGCCAACGCTTTTGCCGCGGACCGGAAAGCCTGCCAGGAAGCGGGCATGGACGATTTCCTGGAAAAGCCCATCACCAAAGCCGCGCTGAACCGCGTGCTGGACCGCTTCCTGGGTCCCGCATCCGACGCCCGCCCGCCGGCCGCCCGCCACTCTTAGGTCACGGAAGCTTAGGTCACGAACTCGTCGGAGAAGGTAGGCTTCACGTTCAAATCAAGCCCCTGGGCCCGATAGCGCCGCGCGCTTTCCGCGAACAGCCTTGCGAAGGCGAACTTGTCGTACTTCTTCAGCATGCCCAGCCCCACCTCGAAGATCCGTTCGAAGTACCGGTTCCCCATCTTCAATTCCCGCAGCGAAGTCATGATGATATCCATCGCATCGGCCGCGCCCACGATTTGGCCTTCCAAATCCTCTTTGGCGCTGAGCGCCGCTTTCACGCATTGCTTCTTGAGACGGTCGGGCAATTCCTTGAAGATCTCATGCTCGATGAGTTCGGGCACGATTTCCTTGAGAAGCTGACCCAGCTTGCCGCCCTTGAAGCGGTGCTTGATGGGGTGCGGTATGTCGGAGAGGATGGTTTCCTCGAAATCGTGGAAGAGGGCCTTGCGCAGCAGGGTCTCCCGGTTGATCTCCATGCCATCCTCGTAGTCGGCGATCATCAGGGCCATGATGGCCACGTTATAGGAGTGGGACGCCACGCTCTCGATCTCGATCATCGGCAAGGTGCCGAAGCGCTTGATCGAGCTCATGGTCTTCAGTCGCTCGAAGAATCCGAAAAGCTTGTCCGTGACGTGTTCGGGTTCCTGCAGATCCATGGCGGTTTCCTCCGGAAGAACCCACCAAGATAGCAAGATTGGGGGGCTGCGGAGTGCGGCCGGTCACGCGTAGGTCTCAGCGCAAATCATTCAGCCCTGCGCTCTTAGCGCCGCGCTTTTAGCGCGCGTTGACGATGGCGTCGATGTCGGAGGCTTTTTGCTCGACTACGAAGAGGATTTCCTTGATGCGGAAGTTGCGCCACATGGAGGCATAGCGCATGGCCCACTCTTCCTGGATCTTGGCCCGATCATAGTCGCCATGTTCGCCGCGGTACCAGATCTCGTTGTTGATCTCTTTGATCTGATCGGCCATTTCCGAGGGGAGGTGGATGGAGCCGCGATGCTGGATGAGCTGCTTGGTGGCTTCGATATTGGCGTTGTGAATCCGGTTCTTATTGGCGATGGCCCGGATCTCGTCGCGATGGCGGGATACGAACTCCAATAGATGCAGGCAGATGCTGTTCAGCTGGCCCGACTTGTATAATCCTTCGATGATCCGAATTTCTTCTTGCATGGTCCGTTCACCCAGTGTTCTCGGGGGCTTCTCGGCTCGCCCGGCAATTGGCGTATTTCCGGCTTTTTCGTCAGCCAAAGTCCCTTAAACTTTCCGCAAAATCAAGTAGCGAAACAAATTCCTTTATATTTCCCCGGTTGTCAACCCGGTCCCAATCGGCTTCCGCGTCCCCGTCGGGCTTGAGCAAAACCCCGATGGCGCCGGCATTCACTCCAGCTTCCGCATCCCGCAGCATATCGCCCACCATGTAACTATTCCCAATATCGAGTTCGTACTTCTCCTGCAGATAACGGATCATCCCCGGTTTCGGTTTCCGGCAGGAGCATTCGCGGGTAAATTCGGGGACGGAACCCTGCGGATGATGGGGGCAGAAGACGAACTCTTCCAGGTCGATGCCCATGGCGGTGAATCGGTTTCCGATGCGTCGATGCAACTCCTCCACGGCGCCGATGGGAAAGAGTCCCCGGGCCACGCCGCTTTGGTTGCTGACCACGAATAGGCGATAGTCCAGGTCCTGAAGCAACCGCAAAGCGGCTTCCACACCGGGAATCAGCTCAAAATGCTCAAAATCGATCAAGTATTCCGTATTCCGGTTCAGAGTGCCATCCCTGTCCAGGAAAACGGCCCGGCGGCTCTTCGGTGTCTTTGAATCCAATGCGCTCGTCCCTGCTACTGGCGCGGTCCGGGGAAAGGCTCCCCTCCCAACGTCTGGAATTAACATAATAAAAACCCTTTTCCCATACTGCGCGTTTTTGCGTTTCCTCGCCGCCCGTAACTTTTATGTGACGCTTGGTTTCGATTTTCCGTTGTGCGAAAATGGGGCATGGCCAAGGATGCATTCGCTTTCGGATTGTTGCGGCGGAAAGAGGTTACGATCCCGAGCCTGAGAGGCTGGGCGGTTCTGTTGCTGCTCTTCGTTGCCGGAGGTTTGGGATTCCTGAAAGGCATCCATCCTTTTCTCTCTCCGAACCATCCCATCGGCGGGGAAATCCTGGTGGTCGAAGGTTGGATTCCCGATTACTGCCTGCGCGAGGCGCTCCAGACCTTCCGCGGCCGAGGCTACAAGTTGCTGGTCACCACCGGCGGGCCGTTGCCGGCGGGGATGCCGTATTCCTTCCTGGGATCGCATGCCGAGCTCGCGGCGAAAACGCTGAGGGAAATGGGATTGGGAGCCGACTCGGTCCTTGCCGTTCCCTCCATCGATGCCATCAAGGATAGGACCTATATGGAAGGCGTGGCCCTCAAGGACTGGATGCAGGCTAGCGGCCATGCCTGTCCCTCCCTGGACCTGTTCACCTTTTCCGCCCATGCCCGCCGCAGCCGCCTGCTCTATCGCAACGCTCTGGGCCCGGGGACGGAAGTGGGCGTCTACTCCGCGCGCGACCGGGGATATGATCCGGCGGTCTGGTGGCGATCGAGCAATGGCGTCCGGCGGATATCGGACGAAACCATAGCCTACCTCTATGCCGTGATCTTCTTTTGACCCCAGCGGGATTGATTAGATCGACGGCTTATATTCCGCCACCATGAACTTATTGCGGTCATCCAGCCGCAATTCGAAACCCAAGCTCGTGCACAGACCTTGCATGACCTGGTTTTCGGGCAGTATATAGGCCACCACTTTTTCCAGGCCTTCATCGGCGGCAATCCGCAAGAGACGGCGGACCAACTCCTTCCCCAATCCCAGGCCCTGGGATACGTCCTCGACCACCACGGACAGTTCCGCACTGGTCTCGCCACGCGTTTTGGTGAGGCGCGCGATGGCGGCGATTTCGGGCTGCGCGTCCTTGGCCGCGCTTACCTGGGCCACCAAGGCGATGCTGCGATCATAGTCGTTGAAACAGATGCGGACCAGCCGCTCATGGGCCACGCGTTCGTCGAGCTTAATCGGCTGCAGATAACGATCATAGACGGTGCGCTCCGATAGCCGCGCATGGAACCGGGCCACCATGGGTTCATCCTCGGGCCGGATGGGACGCATTTGGGCGGGAATGCCGTTCTGCATGACGAAGGCGCCGACGTAACGGGTAGGATACGGTCGGATGGCGGGACGGGGAAGTTCGGCGATGGGCGTCTCCCGTCCATGCAGGATTACCCTCGCGTCGAGGGCCATCTGGACCTTGTCCGAGACCAGGAAAGGGTTGACGTCGATTTCCTTGATGCGGGGATTTTCCAGCATGATATGGCTGAAACGCACCAGCACTTCCTTGAGGGCGGCGAGATCCACGGCCTGCTTGCCCCGGGTGCCTTGCAGGGCCTTGTAAACCTTGGTCCCTTCCATCATCAAGCGGGCCAGGTTGGTATTGAGCGGAGGAAGCGCCAGGCTGCGGTCGCCGAGGATTTCCACCATGGTGCCTCCCCAGCCGAAGAGCATCACGGGCCCGAACTGCGAATTCACGTTCCCGCCCAGGATGAGCTCGAATCCGGACTCCTTGATCATGCGCTGGACGCTCACGCCCTGGAAGTGCTCCTTGCCGGCCTTCTGGGTCACGGAGGTTTCGATGGCGCGGAAGGCCGCTTTCACCTCTTCGCCGTCCTGGATATTGAGCTTGACCCCGTCGACGTCGGACTTATGGGTCAAGGTCTTGGAGTGGAGCTTGAGTACCACCGGATATCCGTAGCCCTCGGCCTGCCGCAGGGCTTCCTCCATATTGCGGGCGACGGAGGTTTCCACCACGGGTATGCCGTAGGCCTTGAGCACCTGCTTCGATTCGAATTCGGTGAGCGTGGAACGGCCCTCGTCCCAGGAGGCGTCGAGGATGGCGGCCGCGACCGCCTTGCTCCCCTCCGCATCGGTTCCCCCCGCGGGCGGCATTGGGGTCTCATACAGGTTACGCAGGTTGCTCTGGTATTCCGCCATGTAGTTGAAGATGCGCGCGGCCGTGTCCGGAAAGGGGAAGGTGGGAATTCCGGCGGCGTTGAGCGCGGCGATGCCGGCTTCGACTCCGGCCCCGCCCATCCAGCTGGCGAGCAAGGGCTTGTCCGAGGAGCGGGCCATGGCCGCGAGTTTGGCCGCGGTCCCGGTGGGATCGGTCATGGCCTGGAAGGTGAGGATGGCCAGGACGCCGTCGCTGGCGGGATTGTCGAGGGCCAGGCGCACGGCCCCGGAAAAGCGTTCGGAATCCGCGTCGCCAATCACGTCGATGGGATTGTTGTGGCTCCAGTGGGGCGGCAGGATCGCATCGAGGTCCTTGGAGGTCTGCTCGGAAAGCGACGCCAGGCGCCCGCCCCCGCCAATCAAGGCATCCACGCAGAGCACGCCGGGACCGCCGGCATTGGTGACCACGGTCAAGGCATTGCCCTTGGGCCGGGGCTGGTCGCTCAGGCTCTCGGCGAGGTAGAACAGTTCGGCGATGGAATCCACGCGCTGCACGCCCACCCGCTCGAAGGCCGCGTCGAGGACGGCATCGCTGCCCGACAAGGTTCCCGTATGCGAGGAGACCGCCTTGGCGGCCTCTTCCGTGCGCCCGCCCTTGATGACGATGATGGGCTTGGTCAGGGCCACTTCCCTGGCCGCCGAAAGGAAGGCGCGGGCGTCGCCGATGGTTTCCATATAGAGCAGGATGGCCTTGGTGCGCGGGTCCTCCCCGAAATAGTCGATGAGATCGCCCCAGCCCACGTCGAGCATGGAGCCGGTGGAGACGAAGCCCGAGAAGCCGATATTGACCTTGAGGCTCCAGTCCAGGATGGCGGTGCAGAGGGCCCCGCTTTGGCTGAGGAAGGCCAGGTTTCCGGGTTTGGCGATATCCCCGGCGAAGGTGGCGTTGAGGCCTATCAAAGGGTTCATGAGCCCCAGGCAGTTGGGTCCCACGATGCGCAGCTTGCCCTTGGCCCGAGCCATGATTTCCAGCTCCAGCTTTCGGCCGGCCTCGCCGGTTTCGCGGAAGCCCGCGGAGATGATGATGACGGCGAGAATGCCTTTTTCCACGCACTCGCTGATGAGGCCGGGCATGCTGGCGGCCGGCGTGATGAGGATGGCGAGATCGATAGGGCCCGGGGCCGCGGTCAAGGAAGGATAGGCGGCCACGCCGCCCACGAAAGGCCGCGCGGGGTTGATCGGCAGGATGCGTATCCCTGAGGGGTTTTTCAACAGGTTCTGGAAGACGGCTTTGCCTACGCTTCCAGCTTTATCCGTTGCGCCTACCACCGCCACCGTCTGTGGATGGAAAAGCATGTCGAGGCTGAGCCGGTGATTGCCTAACAGGTCTTGAGAGGGATCGGAACTTTGGATTCGAACCAATTCGGTCATGAAACTCTCCTTGAAGGTCACTAGAGCAGTTTCAAAAAAATAGATTCCGATGGCTATGCTGAAGTTTTGTCGATATTGCAAAATCGACTATCTGCGTTCCCTGCCATTCCCTGCCCAAGACGAGACTTGAACTCGTACGGCCTTACGACCAAAGGATTTTAAGTCCTCAGCGTCTACCAGTTTCGCCACTCGGGCCAGGGATCGGAGTCATTCCGGAATCAAAAAGGTAGCTTACCGATCTGGGCCCTGCAATTTCGGCGTGCCGGTAGGGTCGGGGAAGAGCTTTACAGGATGCCTTCCCATAATTATCTCAATTTGGGATCCGCCGGGGTACGGCGGAAAGCGATCGCGCGAATGGGCGAGGCGATGGCCGGGTTCGGAGGGTGGATGTCGGGTAAGGTCGGGAAGCGGACAACTGTACTGGTTGTGGATGACGACGAGGCGATCGTGAACCTGGTGAGCGG
>DAINDC010000007.1:0-10384 GCA_036732085.1 Fibrobacterota bacterium
CAGGCTATGTATTGGCCGTCGAAATCGAATTTCACTATTCGCTTGCCCGCGCTATTGGATCCCATTACATAAATGAATCCTTCTTCCGAAACCGTGAAATCCAACGGTGAGTTGACATGCTCGGTGCAGAAGAATTCGAAGCGCGAGACATTGTTGCTGTCGAAGACTAAAATCCGGTTGTTGCCGAGATCGGCGATATAGAGCTCTTTGGAAGCGGGATCGAAAACGATCCGGCCCGGCTCTTTCACATGATTCATCTTTCCCGGCGCGGCCAGGTATTGCGAGAAGATGGCCGGGACCGAAAGTTCACCGGGCTTGGGAGGGGCGGGAGCAGCGAAGCACGGGAGCATGCCTAAGCATAAAATGGTGAGGGAATCCCTGATTCCTCCGGAGGATTTCATCGGTCCAAATCATATTTTCGGAGCTTGATCCGAAAGCTGGAATAGGGCACCTTCAAATTGCGGGCGGCCAACTTCATATTTCCGTCGGCGCTGAAGAGGGCCTTCTTGATCATCGCGCATTCCACGTCGGCGACGACCTCCTCCAGCGATCGGCCGATTTCCAAATCCAGGTTCCCGACATGGTCCTGGGAAATTTCCTCGGGCAAATGGTGCTGAAAAATCACGTGCCCGGGTACGGTCAAGACCAGACGCTCGATAATCGCTTCCAACTGGCGGATATTACCCGGCCAGTTATAATTCACGAGCAACTTCATCGCTTCCGGATAAACCTCGAACCGGCTCTGGGGGGAATATTTGTTGAGCAGGTATTCCACGAGTTGCGGGATGTCGTTTTGGCGTTGACGTAACGGCGGGATGTCGATGGGAAGGATATTGATCCGGTAAAAGAGTTCGTAGCGGAAAAGACATTGCTGCGTCAGCTCGCTCATATTCGCGCTCGTACTGGTGATGATGCGCGGAGGCGGCGGGCCGTCTCCCAATTGCCTGGAAGAATGCGCCGCCCGGGTCTGGAAATATTCGATCAATTTCACCTGGGTTTCCAAAGGGATATGCTAAATCTCATCCAGAAAAAGCGTGCCTCCGGCAGCCATGTCCAGGGCCCCTTTTTTGGGCTCGGTTCCCGAATTCCAGACCTCGGCCGGGCATCCGAAGAGTTCCGAATCGAACAAGGCTTTAGGGATGATGGAGCAGGAAAATCGGAGGAAGGGGCCACGCCGTCTTTCACTGTTTTGGTGAATGGCCTTGGCCACATGATCCTTGCCGGTGCCGATTTCACCCTGAATCAAAACCGTCCCCTGATTATGGGAGACGATTTCGATTTTTTCGTAGAGTTGGAGCATTTCCGGCGTATTGCCGATGAGTTCGAAAAACCGATACTTCTTGGCCAACAGGGAGGAATGCAATTCAGCGGGATGGGAGAATCGGGCCGGCGCTTCTATCTGATGGAACAATGCATTCATCAAATCCGTCGTGACCGGCTTGCGGAGGAATTCGCAAGACCCTCGGTTCAAGAGGTGGTGCGCGAATTGGTTGCCGTTGATATCGCCCGATAGGGCTACGAATAGGGCGGGATTTTCCCTGCGGATCTCCTCGAGCATCCGGATGTCCTGATCGTGGAACTGGGCGATATTCCATATCAGTCCATCGGGACATTCCTTTTTGATCGACGGAATGGCTTCGGCCGGAGAAGTAAAAAAAAATCCTTCGTCCTTTCTTGCGGCCAGGATAGTCCCCATAAAGGTCAGAAAAGCTTGGTCATTATCAATTATGCACAGCTTCATAATGGATGCGATTCCATCTTGGAGTTGGTTGAACAATCAATGTTTTTGCGATTTCGCCCGTTCATTCGTGGGAGCTTATCCATGAAAATTTATACCGCAAATACCAGGCCCGGAAATAAAAAATATAGGTTCCCAAAAATGGCCGTGAGTGCCCATGGGAGACCGGCCGATTCTAACCAAGTGTTCGAGCATAACTGGAAAACTGGACCGAACCGTATCCGTCCAGAATCGAATCGCGTCGAGAGCCGGGAATCAAGCCGCCAAGGATTGCTTTTGACCGGTTCTCTTGATGAGATATATCGAGGCAGCGAGGAAAATCGCCTCTCCGCTCACATAGGCCGATAGGGCGGTCGCTACGCCGGAAGTGAATCCGTAGGAATGCAAACCGACGCCCAGCAGATTGATGCCGAACCAGGCCATCATAACCACTATGATTCCCAGGACGGAGCCAACGGCCATTCCCAAAGACCCGATCATCTTCCCCACCTTGGCATGGAAAAGAATCGAGCCCCAGAGCACGATCATCAGGGCCCCGTTCTCCTTGGGATCCCACCCCCAGAAGCGGCCCCAGCTTTGGTCGGCCCAGACGCCTCCAAGCACGGTGCCGATGAAGGAGAAGATCAAACCGAAGGCCAGAATGGCGTAGGTCATGGTTATCAGGGATTCCAGTTTTTCCTGCGCCTTACGATCAACCACCATTTGAATGATGTACAAGTGCCCCAATACGCCGGCCAGGCAGAAACCGGCATAGCCAAGGCTGATGGTGATGACATGGGTCGATAACCAGAAATTGGAATTCAATACGGCCACGAGCACGCCGATGGTATCCCCGTCGGTATCATATCTCGCGGAAAGCATGAGCACCAGGAATCCGGTCACCGATCCGACCAGCACGCCGAAGCCCTTGCGATTGAAGAACTCCAGGCAGAGACCGAGAACGGCACCCACCCAGGCGACGAACAGGAAGGTTTCAAAAAGGTTGGACACGGGGGCGCGCCCGCTGATCGCCACCCGCATGGCTATGCCAACGCCTTGGATCAAAACCCCTGCGCTCAACAGCACCACGCTGGGCCGGTAAATCCATTTGCTCTTTACCAGCATCCCGATCAGCGATCCGAGGATGGCGAAACCGAAAAGAATTTTAGTCAGGTAGAAAGGGTTGAAGGCATTGTAAGCCAATTCCCATCGGATCCGGTTTTCCTTGACGATACCGGTTTCCCGCTTTCGTGCGAAGTCCGTGAAGTTCGTGACGGCATGATTAAATTCTTCGGCCTGCCCCGCATTGTAGGCGAGGGCCATGGCGTTCAGGGAATTGATGGCGGCCTTGACCTCCGGATCCAGATTGGGGCGGGAAATCAAACCCCAGGGACCCATCCACATCTCCGACTCCTTATCCAGCGGAGGAACTATGGCGGGAGGATAATCGCGATAATGCTCGCTCCAGGACGTGAATTGTTGGAACAAATGATAAGCGCCCGTTTCCGCCGAGGACCAAGTGGAAGGATCCCGGCTTACGCCGCCTTCACCCGGACCCATCAGGGGCTGGACCAGTTGGGCCATCTGACCCATATGACCGCGGAGATCCATGTAGCTATAGGGCTGGGTCCTGGCCGTCATGCCCAGGGCCTGGGCGGTAGCGGGATCGGTGATCTTGAAATCGGCATGGGGCGAGCTGAAGAGGAAACTGTTCATCGCCCCCAGGTACAGACTGAGATTATTGGCCACCCGGATGATTTCGGATTCAACGGGCGTCCGTTTCTTCTCGTCCACCTTCATCGCGGTCTCGGACAATTCCGAGAGCTTGGAAATGGAGGGGCTCAACTGGGCGAAGGTATACCGGCTGTCCGATTCCGGCTCCACGCCGATGGAATACACCACGTCGGCATTGTTGATCCGGAAAACCTTATCATCCATCGCGTCCTTGGGCGTGAACATCACCCTCGCCAACCATTCCACGGCGGATTTGTCGTGAAAGGTGCTCCTGGAGCTGAGCTGCAACAGGGTAATGCGCGCATAGGTGTCCAGGGGCTTGACGCGCCCCCCTTCCAGAATGGGAATGGCTTTGAATTTATCCAGGGATATCTTCTCTGCCTGGGCGGAAATGCAAGCCCCCGCCAGCAACACCGCGGAAAGGATTCCGGTCTTCATCCGTATTATCGAATTCATTTCACGACCTTGGTTGACAGGACTTCGCGAGTCTTTTTCCGCGTAACGCCGTTGTTACCTGGGACGGCATTGTCCGCCGCCCTCGAGGTCCGGTTTCCGTACCGGAACAACATGATGAGGAAATGGAAGACCATGCCCCCGAAAACCATCGCGCCCGAGATATAGGGCAATAGGCGGCCGGAATTTTGCACCACGGCGAAAACGGAAGACTCCTTGCCTTGCGCATCCATGTTATAGGAGCTTTGATAAAAGGTGAAGTCCTTATAGTGCAAGGGGTGGTTCATATTGATGCGCGTCTTGAAGCTCGTGCCTTCGCCGCGGACTTCCACATCGCTTTGATAGGTACGGGCTATCCCGGTCCCGGGGTATTCCTCTTTCTTCACGTCGATCAGCCTGATGGATATGGGCAAGGGGTGCCGCATCTTCCGCAAGGAAACCTGGATTCGCTTGCCTTGGATGTTAAGGGAATTGGGTGTCATCTGCCCGCCATAGACAAGCATATCCTGCGATTCCCCGCCCGCGATCTTGATCCGCAGATGCACTCCCGCCAGGTTGTCTTCCGGATCCTGCGCCGGCCGTCTGGGCATCAGCATGCCGATGCCCTCGGAATTATTCATGCTGGAGGCATTGTTTGAATCCGCACCGGCTTCGCAATTCCGGTAATAATTCTGCAACAGGACCTTGAAGCCGAATTCGGAAAAGTCGATGTCTTCCCCGACCTGACTGGAACCCAAGGCGACCGCGGAAACTTTTTTCTCCAAGGCCGATCCTTGATCGGACCCGGATCCCTCATCCGACCAGACCGCCAACTCCCATTGCCGGCGATCCAGGGACACGTTGGAGACTTCCTTTTCCGCCAAGGGCAGATAGGACTCCTGCGCGTACTTGAAAGTCACGAAGGAACCGGCCAGCAAAAACAGGAATCCGCCATGGGTGAGGATATTGCCGATGTTCGCGAAGCTATAAGTTACCCGGAACAACATCGAAGCGATGAGATTGAAAAACAGGACCCACAGAACCAATTGGGCGCCGGGCAAGGGCAGGAAGCCGCCCACCAGGAAATACCAGGAATAAAAGAACCGGGTTTGGGCCGCATACAAACCGTATTCAGCCTGATAAACCGTGCCCCAGGCGGTGAGACCCAATAGCAGCAGGAGGCAAACCACCGATATCCGCACGGAGGCTAGGCGGGGAACCAGGCTTCGGAGCGAGGGAAGCGAAGCTGAGAAACGCGAGTTAGGACCGGACGCCGACGATTTCATTCGAGGACCAACGATTCGCAGAATTTCACGAAGTCATTTTTCTCTTTGGTCAGGTTTTCCTTGGTCCCGTTCAATTTGATGAAGTAGGAGTTTTCACCCGGTTTGGTGATGGCTATCAGCATGCTACGGCTGTCATTTCCTGCCGCCAGCGGATTGAAATCCAGGAGCAGCAAATCCAGGTTGCCCTTGCTCTTGATTTTCTTCTGCTTGGCGATAAATTCTTCCATACCGTTCGCGGGTAAGGAAATGCTTAATTGGCCAAGCCATCGTTGCACATTAGCCTGCAACCCGCCCGCCTCTCCGGGAAGCACCACGATTCCCCCTTCGTCGGCATCCGGCTTGGAAGAAGTTTTCAGGACGGCATAGTACATGCCGCTGCCAACATGCGCATTCCAGCCCTGGGGCAGGCTCCAGCCTATTTTCTCCGCGGGTCCCTGAGCGGCGGCCGGCGCGGCTTCCGGCATGGTGGTGGGCATTTGGATGGCCTGGCCTTGGACGGGCGTATCGAAGCCCTTAACCTCGGAGAAGGTTTTTTTATCCGCTTTTTCCCGACAACTCAAAATGAACAAGCCGAAGACGGAGATGGTCAGGAGGAAGAAAAGCCTCAAGCGAGTGCGAAATGGAATCTTTATCATGGTTATCCTCTTTATGGCCAAAGCCGGGTTACTTCCAGACGTCCAGCGTCCCATTCATATGTTTAGCATAATTTGAAATTGTCTTCTCGTCATGAGTGGTGTCAAAAAGGCAAAGCTCGCGCCTCTTTCCGAAATTACGCTTCGTCACGTCATGGCAAGAATTACAGTTCAAAGTATCTCCGTCGGTGGCGGAGGTTATCCAGGTTACCCATTCCAACCCCTTTTGACCGGCTCCATGGGCATACTTCAATGCAAGCGGCATGCCATGTTATTTAGAGGCTCTCAATCTGGAATCGCCTCCTATATAGCGAGCCCGGCGAGCCTGGGAATGGAGACGAGCAGATCGAGAATGACCGGATCTCTTGCCGGATCTCCAGCGGGATCTCCCGACTTTAACCTGGTCGTTAAAATCTGTGAAAGATGAATTTCAACCCAATAATTCGATGGGTTTTCAACTAATAGAGGATGTAAAACTTTTGGAAAGTTGGGATTGAGCAAGCTGGCGCTCTTCATCCCTGAGGTGGCCAAAAATTCGGAGGTTTTTTTTCGTCATCCCTTCATTATTTTTTTTGTCATCCCTTCATTAATAAGGGCGATTGCAATCCTGGCAAAATCGGCGGCGGTTATTGGACAAAAGTGCAAAATCCGGGTTCCCATCCTGGCCTTGGATACAGTTCGCAACTGCCTGGCCCTCTAATGCATGGATATAAATCAAATGGATCAACATTTGCTTCCAATAGGGATCGGTGTTGTATTTGGTGTGTTGGAGAAACGTCTAAATGAAGAGGAAGGAATCAATCATGTTGAAAATAGCCCTTAGTTCACTCGCGGCTGGCCTTGTGCTGGTCGCTCTGGGTGCCACCCGCTCGAGCGCAGACGATGCCGTGTCTCCCGGTCAGAAGATCTTCACCGAGAACAAGTGCACTCAATGCCATGCCATTGCCGCCTTGAAGATCCTGAAGGTGGAATCGGATGAAAAGGAAGCTCCTGAGGATGAAGGCGGAAAGAAAATTGACCCGCCCGATCTTGGGGATGCAGGCAAGGAGCATGACGCTGCTTTCATTACCAAGTGGCTGATGAAAGAGGAGAAGATCGACGGTCACAAGCACAAGAAGAAATTCAAAGGCAGTGAAGAGGACTTGAAGGTCTTGGCCGACTGGCTGGGAACGCTCAAGTACGATGTGCCCAAGAAAAAAGGATAAGTGAACGTAGAGGATTCGACCCGGCTTCCGCGCCCTCGCGGGAATGCCGGGTAACCAGATTGGATGGATGGAGCCCATGTTGACAAGGAAAAAGTTTCTCGTCCAAGGAATTCTCGCCGCAATGTTGATCTTGGGTTACCAAGGCTGCAACAAGAGCGGCGCAGGGCCCGGAGAACCGCTGGTTCCATCCGCCCGCACCACCGTGGTGAAACAACCGCTGGCCTTCAACCATGCGGCCCATATCAAGGCCGAAGACATGGAATGCATCGACTGCCATCGCTTCGCCAACAAAGGGCAATATGCGACCATCCCCCGCATCAAGGATTGCACCGACTGCCATTCCGAGCCCCAGGGAAAAAACCCCGAAGAGCCCAAGGTGCGCGGCTATACCGAGGACGGCAAGGAAATCCCCTGGGTCTCCGTGAACCACCTGCCCGGCCATGTCTACTTTTCCCACCGCGCCCATGTCGAATTCGGCGAGATGAAATGCTGGGACTGCCATAAGGATATGCGCAAGGATTCCTTGCCGATCGTCAAATCCGATATCGAATACCTGACCATGTCGAAATGCATCGCCTGCCATAAAGAACGGCAAGTCGAAACCGATTGCTCTACCTGCCATAAATGAAAAGGGACGGTCGCTGATGTTGCCCAAAGATATTTCCCGCAGGAATTTCCTGAAGATCTCCGGCGCCGTAGCTGCCGTGGGAGCGATGACGGGTTGCATTAAGTTTCGCGATCCGTATGCCCTGCCGCGCGACAAGCCGCCAGTGCCCGGCGCGGACTCCTGGTATCGCGGTGAGGAAAGGTATATCGCCTCCTCGTGCGGCCAATGCCCCGTCAACTGCGGCATCAATGTCCGCGTGGTGGAAGGCCGCGCGGTCAAGATCGACGGCAACGTCCACTCCCCGCTGGTGGGCGGAAAGCTCGGGCCCAAGGGCCAGACAGGCATGTACACGCTCTATGATCCCGACCGCATCAAAGGACCGCTGAAGCGGGATGGCGAACGCGGATCCGGCCGTTGGAAAAGCATCACCTGGGACGAAGCCATCGGCGAAGTCGTCACCCGCCTTAGTGAAATCCGCGCCAAATCCGGCCCCCAAAAGCTGGCCGTCCTGTGCGGAAGGCAGCGCGGATTCATGCGGGACCTGCTCGAAAGGTTCTGCTCGGCCTATGGAACCCCCAATTTCTTCGACCCCTTATCCACCAATGAAGGCGCCCTGGTCCAGGCCATGGAGCTGATGACGGGAACTCCCGAGATCCCCGGATACGATGCCAACCACACCTCGTATATCTTGAGCCTGGGTTCCGGAATATTCGAGGCCACCTGCAATGGGATCCATTTCGCCCGCGCCACCGGCGCATACCGCAGGGAGAATCCCACGCGTCGTTCGAAGATCGTGCAAGTGGAACCTAATTGTTCCGTATCCGCCAAAGTGGCGGACGATTGGATCCAAATCAAACCTGGCACCTATGACGTCTTCGCCTTGGGCCTCGCCCGGGAGCTGATAAAAGAAGGCCATTACGATCGCGATTTCGTCGAGAACCATACATTCGGATTTGATCGCTTTCTGAAATCGATCGAAACCTACACGCCTGAAAAAGTCGAAGAACTTACCGGCGTGCCGGCGAAAAAGGTCCGCGATCTCGCCTGGGAACTTTCCAATTCCAAACCCGCCCTGGTCGTCGTGGATACGCGCTCCACCTCCACTTCTAACGGCCTGGAAATCGCCCGCTGCGCCCTGGCCCTGAACGCCATCCTCGGCACCATCGAAAGAACGGGCGGACTGGTAACCAGAAAGGATCTCCCGCTGGCGATATGGCCGGAAGTGAAAATGGACGCCATCGCCAAGGCCGGCATCCAACAACCCTCGCTGGATTGCCAAGAACACGATGGCGTCCCCTTCGCCAACTCCGCCGTGGACGCTTTCCCTGGCTGCATATCCGCCGGAGAGCCTTATTCCGCCGAAGCCTTGCTGCTCTATTATTCGAACCCCCTGTTCGCCCGAAACGATCCGGCCCGGTTCCAAAAGGCCTTCGAGAAAATCCCCTTCATCGTCAGCTTCTCGCCTTTCCTCGACGAGAGCGCCTTCAACTCGGACTTAATCCTTCCCGACCATACCTATCTGGAACGCTGGGAAGACGCTACGCCGCCTCCCTTCGGCTTCCTGCCGGCGATCGGCATCCGCAAACCGGTCGTGGATCCCCTGTACGATACGAAACATACAGGTGACGTCCTTATCAAAATCGCGAAAGGCCTCGGAGGCGCCATCGCCGAGCCATTTCCCTGGAAGAATTTCAAGGCCGCCATGGAAGAACGCCTGGCCGGCCTCTATGAATCCAAAGGCGGCTCCATCACCGCGGATGACAAGGACGACTTCATTAAGAAACTGGGCAAGGCGGCGTATTGGACCGGTGCTCCCATGCCGCAGGAAGATTGGAAGACCGCATTCCGAACGCCTTCCGGGAAATTCGAATTCTACTCCCAGTTGGCGGAGACGAAAATCAACCGTTCGGCATCGGCCAAAAAGCAATCCGCGGATCAATTCCTGATTGGGATCGGAAAGCCCGGCCTGCAAATCACCTGCCTTCCCCATGCCCAAGCGGCCCATTTCGAAGGCGCCGAGGCGGACTATCCCTTCCTGCTGATGCCCTACAAGGACATCACCTATGCGGAAGGCAGCGGAGCCAATATCCCGATCTTGAAACAGCTGGGAGGAATCCAGATGGGACTGCGCGCCGTCGAGAATTGGAATTCGTGGGTCCAACTCAACAGCGAATCGGCCACGCGTTTGGGCGTGAAGTTTCGCGATGCCGTTTGGGTGGAATCGCCCCTGGGTAAAATCAAGGCTTATGCCTTGCTCAGCGAAAAAGTTCCCGAGGGCCTGGTATTGATGGCCTTGGGCAAGGGTCATACCCAATTCGGAAGGTTCGCCAAGGGAAAAGGATCCAATGCCAAAACATTGGTGGCCGCCTATACCGATCCATTGAGCGGACTCACTCCCGGATGCGTTTCCCGAGTACGCATCTCAAAGGCATGAATATGGAAAACAAAGAGTTGGAAAACACATCGCCCGTTGGCACCTCCGAAGGAATGAAGCGCGACAGCTTTCTCAAGTTGCTGGCGGCCCTTCCCCTGGCTGGCTGGGTCCATACCGCGCTCGCATCGGAAAAACAGAAAAAAGAAAAAGAGGACAAGGAGGCCCCGCGCAAGCATAAGGCCCCCAAGCCCGCCAAGGGGACCGGCAAATCCGCCAAGAAGGCGAAGTGGGGCATGGCCATCGATCTCGATCTGTGCTCCGGTTGCGGCTCTTGCGTCGTGGCCTGCCATGTCGAGAACAATGTCCCATTCACCGGTGACGATCCGAAACTGGTGGG
>DAINDC010000007.1:10412-13922 GCA_036732085.1 Fibrobacterota bacterium
ATGCGCAGATGATGCCCAACCCCTGCATGCATTGCGAGAATCCGCCCTGCGTCAAGGTTTGCCCGGTCAATGCGACCTTCCAGAACGATGAAGGCATCGTGGATCAGATATGGGACCGTTGCATCGGTTGCCGGTACTGCATGAACGCCTGCCCGTATTCCCGGCGTTACTTCAACTGGACCGAGCCGGAATTCCCCGAGACGTATCAGCAGGCCCTGAATCCGGATGTCGCCACCCGGCCGGAAGGCGTGGTGGAGAAATGCACTTTCTGCGTCCACAAGATCCGGTCCCTGCGCGAGAAGGCCAAGGAAGATGACAGGGACATCACCGATAAGGACGTCAGGCTGCTGCCGGCCTGCGCCCATTCGTGCCCCACGGAAGCCATTATCTTCGGGGACCTGAATGATCCGGAAAGCCGCGTATCGCTCCTCTCCAACAGCCCCAGGGCTTATCGGCTACTCGAGCATATCGGCACCAAACCCAAGGTCTTCTTTCTGGGTAAGGACAAGCGGCTGGGAATGGAAAGGGAAACGGAATGAGCAAGATGTTCGCAGAGGGATCCACCAAGCCGATACGCCTGGGTATCGGAAAATTCGGCCCGGCCTGGATATCGGCCGTAATGCTCCTCTTAGCGGTATTCGCCTTCGGGGTGTTTTGCTACGTACGCCAGCTCGTCTATGGGGATACGGTAACCGGCATGCGCACCATCGGATCCGGCGGCGCGGTCTGGGGATTGTATATCGTATTCGTGGTCGTCTTCATTGGAGTCAGCTTCGCGGGGATTACCATCTCGGCGGTGATCCGCCTTTTCGGCGTCTCCTATCTCAAACCGATCGCGCGCATGGCCGAACTGGTCACCATCATTTCTATATCCTTGGGCGCCCTTTGCATCCTCGCCGATCTCGGCCGCCCGCTCACCGGTCTCTTGAACCTTCCCCGCTATGCCCGCGTGATGTCCCCGTTCTTCGGGACCTTTACCCTGGTGATTTCCGGCTACCTGTTCGCCAGCGTGGTCTACTTCTACCTGTCCGGCCGTTCCGATGCGGCCTACATGGCCAGCCAGGCCACGTTCAAGCCGTTGCGGCTTTTCTACAACCTCTGGTCGTTCGGATTCAAAGGCACACCGGACGATTATAACCGGCATGCGAATTCGAGCTTCTGGCTTTCCCTTTTCATCCTGCCCCTTCTGATCACCGCCCACTCCACGCTCGGATTCATTTTCGGAATCCAGGCCAGCCGACCCGGTTGGTACAGCGCCTTGCAAGCTCCCGGATTCGTGGTCATGGCGGGCATTTCCGGAACGGGCGTGATCCTCATCATTGCCGCCATTATCCGCAGAAGCCTGAGCCTCGAGGAAGTGATCACGGAAAAGTGCTTCAAGTGGCTGGGCCTCATGCTGATGCTCCTTTCCATTGTCTATCTGTACTTCATGATCGTTGAGGAACTGACTGCCCATTATGCCGCACCGGAAATGGAAATGGAAGTCGCCCACCAGATTACCTTGGGAGCCTATGCCCCCTATTTCTGGACGACGGTCGGCGGTCTCCTTATCGGCTTCGCCCTCATTTTCATCCAGTATATCCGCGGCACCACCAGCATCTTAATGCATGTCCTGGCGGGCGTAGTCGTGAATATCGCGGCGGTTTGCAAGCGTTTCATCATCGTGGTGCCGTCCCAAACCCATGGCACCCTGCTTCCCTATATGCATGGATCGTATTTCCCCACCTGGGTGGAATTCGGCGTGGTCGCGGGGCTCACCGCCATGGGCAGCCTGATCTACATGGTTTTCGTGAAGGTCTTCCCCATCGTCCCTCTACATAGCGTCGGGAAACATGAAGAGCCTTTGCTCCAGGTGAAACTGAAGGAAAGTAAGGTAAGCCATACCCGCAGGCTCGCATTGTTCACCCTGACCTTGGTGTTGGGCCTTGCCCTGACGGTAGTAGGATTCCTGCTGTCGGCGCGGTTCGGGACCAATCCGAAAATGGATCCGCTCCTCCCCTTCAGCCCGGTCATCTTCATCACCGGCGTGATGACCTGCTTCATCTCGGCGATAGTCTATGAAATCGTGCCGGAGATTAATCCCGCTTTGGAGTCCGCGAAGGAATGAAGTTTCGTCAATAGCCTTTAGGCCACGTAACCGGAAGCCGCTTCCATTTCCTGGCCGAAATCATCCTGTTCGTCTTTGGTTTCCACCCTTGCCAAGGCGAACACGCCCACCGATTGTCCTCCCGCCCCTAATAGCAGGTTCGCACATTGGACGGCGGTGGCGCCGGTGGTAAAGACATCGTCGATGATCAGCAACCTCTTCCCCATCAGGACCTCCGGATTGGAACAAGCGAAGGCCGACGCCAGATTGCCTCCCCGGGCACGACGGGCCAACTTGGTCTGGGACTCCGTATAGCGCTTCCGCCGCAAGGCCTGAGGCAATATCGGTACTCCGGAAATCCGCGACAATTCCTTGGCGATGATTTCCGCTTGGTTATATCCCCGCTCCCGACGACGGATGGGATGGATGGGAACCGGCACCAACCCATCGAAAGTTCGCAGGTATTCGATCAGGTCCGGGCGGTAGCGGAGATAAAGGCAGAGGAAAGGGATTTGCCTACGGAAGTGGCGGTACTTGAAACCATGGACCAAAGTGGACAGTTCCGGTGTCATACGAAACAGAAAGCGGACGGAGTTGAAGGGAAATTCTTCCTGCGGATGGTCCAGGTTGCAATCGGGAAGGCCGCAGCCCTCGCAAAGGGGCGGCCGCAGAGGCGCCAAGCGCTTGAGGCAGGCCAGACAGAGAGGAGCCTGCCCCCACCTTTTGGCGCGGCAATGCTGGCAGATCGGAGGCATGAATAAATCCTGCACCATCGACCATCCCCGCAGCAGTAGGGCCCGCGAGATCGGGGCGCCGATACGGGTACCGGAGCCGGCCTTAGAGATTCTGCCCATGCGCGCGCAGGTTGATGACCAGACCAAGCATGATGAGACAGGATATGAGGAAGGAGCCGCCATAGGAAAGGAAAGGCAAGGGCAAGCCCGTAACCGGCATCAGCCCGATGGTCATGGAGACATTGACGATAATATGGAATCCCAGGATTCCCGCCACGCCCACGGCCACCAGGCTCACGAAGCGGTTGCGGATATCCGCCCCCACCCGTAGCAATCGATGGATCAGGAAAAGGTAGAGGCCCAGCAAAGCCACGCAACCCAGGAATCCGAATTGCTCCCCCAATACTGAAAAGATGAAATCCGTATGCTCCTCCGGCAAAAAACTCAGGTTGGTCTGGGACCCGTTGAGGAAGCCCTTGCCCATCAACTGCCCGGATCCGATGGCCACCTTGGACTGCAAGACCTGGTAGCCGGCTCCCAGCGGATCGCGCTGCGGATCCATGAAGGTCATGATACGGCCGCGCTGATGCTCATACAGGACCTTGTTCCAAACGAAGATGGCCCCGTACCCGGCGATGATATTGACCAGGAGCAGCAAGGCCGCCACCTTCAGGTTGATGCGGCTTACGA
>DAINDC010000007.1:13982-19684 GCA_036732085.1 Fibrobacterota bacterium
CAAGCCAATTGATGGAAGGTCAAGGCCACGGACAATACCGGCGAGGCCAAGAGGAAGATCTCGCGGACGGAGAGGCCGGACCAATAGGCCATCACTATGGTCATGGCCACGAAGGAAAGAGCCGTGCTCAGGTTCGGCTGGTTGAGGACCAGGATGAAAGGGATCAGGAAGAGGAGGAACGGCGCGATGATGGTCTTGGGCTTGCTCAAGAGGATCGGCTGGAAAGCCAATAGCCTGGCCATGGCCAGCAAGAGCGCCACCTTGGTCAACTCCGATGGCTGCAGGTTGAAACCTCCCGGCAGGGCGATCCAGCGCTCCACCGAATTAGCCTTGAAGATGATGATATACAGGAGCGGGAACAGGGATACAATATAGGCCGGATAGGCCATGGCATAGAAGAATTTCGCCGGCACCATATAGATGCCGATGATGGCCAGGATGCCCATGACCACGTAGAGAGCCTGTTTGACCCAATGCTTCCCGGGTTCGTCCCAAGTGGCGGAATAGACCACAGCCAGACCGATCAGGATGATCAGGGCAAGGGTGGCCAGCATCGGGATGTCAAAGGACTTGCTGTTTCTCTCCGGCCATCTTCCGTTTGAAGTAGTGCCGGAAAATTTCCCCTGCAATAGGTGCCGCAATGGAACCTCCGTGGCCGGCGTTTTCCAATACCACCGCAATGGCCAATTCCGGTTGGTACAGGGGCGCTACCCCTACGAAAAGTGCATGAGTCTTGCCGCCATGCGGATTTTCCGCCGAGCCGGTCTTCCCTCCCACGAGAACGTTCGGGACCTTGGCGCGGCCGCCCGTGCCCTTGGGGGAGTTCACCACGGACTCCAGGGCTTTGAGGATGATATCGTGCTGCTCTTCGGTCATGTCCAGGGTGGACAGGATTTCCGGCTGGTATTTGGTGACGGTATTGCCCTCGCGATCGCGGATTTCCTTGATGAAATGGGGCTTGTACAGGACCTTGCCGTTCCCGACTCCCGCGATATAATTCGCCAACTGCAAGGGCGTGGCGATTTGCCCTTGGCCGATGGAAAGATTCAGCACCAGGCCCCGCGACCAGGACCAGCCGCGCTTCTTGAAACGATGCGTATAGGAAGTGGAATCGACCAGCTCCCCGGATCGTTCCTCATCGATATCAATGCCGGTATGGGCTCCGAGGCCGAATTCCCGCGCCACCTTATTGATGATGTCCATGCCGATGGTGAGCCCCACCTGGTAGTAGTAGACATCGCAGGATTGCGTAAAGGCATCGACCAGGTTCAGGTAACCGTGGCCATGGGCGTCCCAACAATGCCAGACCCGGTTCCCGAAACGGTATCCGCCGACGCAGGACTTGGCCATCCTGTCTCCAGGCTGGACCTTCCCGGATTGGAGGCTGGCGATGGAGACGATACCTTTGAAGGTGGAGCCGGGTTCATAGCCGCCCACGGTCGCGCGGTTGTTCAAGGGCATGGCCGGATCCAGGGCCAGCTTGGCCCATTCCTTGGAACGCTTGTCCCTGGAAAGCGAAAAGATATTCCCATCCATGCGAGGGCTGGACGCCATGACCAGGACCTCGCCATTGCGCGGATCGATGGCGACTATGGCCCCGCGCACGGTATCGGCGAGCAGGGACTCGGCCAGGCACTGCAGATCCATATCCAAGGTCGTGACCAGATTGCTGCCGGGCACCGGCTTGATCTGGGGCATCTCCTTGATGACCTCCATTTCCTTGCCGAAGGCGTTCACCTTGATATACCGGACCCCGTCCCTCCCACGGAAAAAAGTCTCGTAGGTTTTTTCCAGGCCCTTGCGCCCGATGCGGTCGCCCTTCATATACAGCAAGCTGTCGCCGGTCTCCTCCCGTGTCAGCTTCATGGCTTCGAGCTCGTCTTCCTTGATCTCGTCCATATAGCCCAGCACATGGGCCGCATCATGGCCGAAAGGATAGGACCGTCGGGAGTCCATGATGGTGACGACGCCGGGCAGATCGAGCTGATGCTCTTCCACCATGGCCACCACTTCCGGGGAAGCGTCTTCCAGGATGACCAGGGGCTGGAACTTTTTCCAACGGCCGCGCAGGAGGCTCCATTCCACCAAGGTCGAATCGAAGATGCGGTGTCCGGTCGTGTCCTGGAATTTCATCAGGTTGGCCAAAACCATTTTCGGTTCTTTGAGCTGGGTGGGCAGGATCGCGACCTGATAGGAGGGCCGGTTCCTGGCGATGATGACGCCGGTGCGATCGTAGATCAAACCGCGCGGCGCATGCACGATTTGCAGGCGGATGCTGTTCTGGTCCGACAACTTTTGGTGGTACGAGCCCTTGATGATTTGCAGGTAGAAAAGCCGCGCCGTGAGGCCGATCAACATCAAGCCGAAGGCGATGACGATATTGCGAGCGACTGCGTTCCGATAAAAGGGATCATCTAGACGGCTGGCATTGTGGACCGTCATGCGTGGAAGCTCTCGCTCTTGGAAGGGGCGACCAGGAAGTAGAAGACCAAGGATCCAACCAGCAAGGTGTAGATCCCGGAAGGCACGGTCTTCCGCAGCATCGCATCCCAAAAAGCCATGCCATGGAAGCCGGCGGCCAGGGAATAGACCGTATCATGGACTAGGAAGGCCACCGCCAGGAACAGAACCTTGGTTGCCGGCATGACCTTGATGACCTTCTCGTCCAACAGGCCGGTGAAATAACCCACCAGGCATTTCGCCATGGCATTGGCGCCCAGGGCCTCGATGGCATAGACGTCTTGGATGAGGCCGATGGTGAGTCCGCTGAAGAGCCCCACCACGGATCCATAGCGCATGGAGACGGCGACCAGCACCACCATGACCAGGTCCGGCCGTATCGATCCAATGGAAATGATGCGCACCAAGGTCTGCTGCAGGATCAGGGCCAGAATCAGGAAGCTCAGGCTCTTGAGGAAGTTCATCATTTCTCCGCCCCTACCGTCCAGGAGTCCTTGCGAATCAAGGCGAAGACCTCTTCCACCAGAAACGGGTTCTGGAACGGCTTCACTTCCAACGCTTTCAGGATGTCGCTGCCTTCACTAGCATCCTTATGATCGTCCCCGATCACGCCCACCGAAAGCCCTTTCGGGAAAACGCCGCCCATGCCCGAGGTCATCAAGGTATCCCCGGAAATCACGTCCGCATCCACGGGGAAGCGGGCCAGGAGCCGGCCCCCAGGCCAGGCTTCGAGCACGCCATTGACGCGGCTGCGATTGCACAGGACCGAAACCTTGCTGTTCGGATCGGACAATCCCTGCACCAGGCAATGGCTGCGGTAGCATTTGGCGGTCTTCCCCACCACGCCCAAGGCGGTCATCACGGGCATGTTCACGTCCACGGAATCCTCGTGACCGAGATTGATGACCCAATTGTGGGAATACCTTCCGGGATCCTCCGCGCTGATCTGCGCCATCTTGAGCTTGAGTCCGCTCCGCGCTCCGAAGGCCTCCATCTGCTGCACGCGCGGCAATTCCTTGATCGCCTGCACCAGGTAATCGTTCTCGAGCCTCAGGGAGGTATTCTGCTGTTTCAATTGCTCGTTTTCCTTGAACACCCAGATGGTGCGATTCAATCGGGAAAGTATAGCCTGCGCGGGATAAAGGAAGGTGCTGATCATCACATCATGGAAGGTTTGGCGCTCCGGCGGCTTGAGCGATATGAGAATCGCGCAACAAACGATGGATGCGATTAGGGAAATCACGCCCTTCCCAAGAGTGAAGAGCCGGAGGAACCAATCGAAAATGCTCACTTGTGGATCCGGGGAATTAGATTCGAGGTTTCATTGGCATTTTGCTCCAATGATTCGAAGGGCCGCATGCTCGGCGGACTGGAGGGAGCTACCGGCTCGCCTCCATCAAGACCTTGTAATATTTGTCCATATCTTCGAGGATACGCGCGGTGCCCTTGCAAACGCAAACCAGCGGATCATCGATGACATTGACCGGCAAGTTGGTCTCCTGGCGCAAGAGTTCATCGAGGCCGCGCAATTGCGATCCGCCGCCGGTCATCACGATCCCTTTTTCCAGGATATCCGCCGAGAGTTCCGGCGGAGTCTGCTCCAGAGCGCGTTTGACAGCTTCGACGATGGCATTGACGGGTTCGGCGAGCGCTTCGCGGATCTCGGCCGAGGTAATCTTCAGGGTATGCGGAATGCCGGCCATAAGGTCGCGACCGCGCACTTCCATTTCCAACTCGTGATCGAGAGGGTAGGCCGAGCCGATCTGCATCTTGATCTTTTCCGCCGTGCCCTCGCCCACCAAGAGGTTGTAATTCTTCTTCAGGTAGTTGATGATGGCTTCATCCATCTCGTCGCCGCCGACGCGCACCGAGGCGTCGCAAACGATGCCATAGAGCGCTATGACGGCAATTTCCGACGTGCCGCCGCCAATGTCGATGATCATATTGCCGCTGGGGTCCTCAACCGGAATTCCCATGCCGATGGCTGCTGCCATGGGCTCGGCTACCAGATAGACCTCCCGGGCGCCGGCTTTTTGCGCCGATTCCAATACCGCGCGCTTTTCCACCTCGGTAATCCCCGAGGGTACGCCTACCACGATGCGGGGGCGTAGGAAGAATAGCGGATACTTCTGGGCAATCTGGATGAGCCGGGTCAGCAGGCTTTCCACCATTTGGAAGTCGGCGATGACGCCGTCCTTCATGGGCCGGACCGCGATGATTTCACCCGGGGTGCGCCCCAACATGCGTTTTGCCTCGGAGCCGATGGCCAAAACCTTGTTCGTGCGCCGTTCCACGGCCACCACGGAGGGCTCGTTTATGACAATACCACGACCGCTGACATGAACTAAGGTGTTCGCGGTGCCTAAATCAATGCCGATATCGCTGGAGAGAAAACCAAACAAGGGGGAGGTACTCCTCTAGGCCAAAGGGAACTTCAAAAAAATCTAGAAACTAATGAACCTGACGTGAACATTGTAAAAACTATTGGACCACGGATCCAGTAAATTTTTGAGGAATATGAATGAGCTTCACATCATACCGGTCCCAAAAGCCTGAGCTTGTCTTATACCTGTATTTTCGGACCTGGCAAAGGTCCAATTTGGGGTCGAGGTAGAAAAAGACCAAGGTTGCGCGAGCTTGGTAGACAATGGAAGAATCGCCATGGTATTCTTCATACTCATCTCGAACGAAATAAGGTTTGGCCAGGACGGCGCCTTTCGCCTTAGGGGGAAGGTCGGCAAGGATATCCTGGAGATCGGACTTTCCGATCTCATTCAGGGAGGCTGTCAGGGAATTGTGGGAAGCGCTGCAGCCTTCCCATAGGCCCCAAACCGAAGCCAGGAACAGGAAGGCAAAAAGGCGGCGCATTCCCGGCAAGGGATTAGAAAGAATAAGTGGCCGAGATTCTGGAGATGATATGATGCTCGGGTCCCGATAGGAGATTGCCGAAGGTATAGAGCATGTCTTCAGCCAAGGTCGCATCGACCTTCAGCTTTTCCTCCACATTAATGCCGATGCCGAAGCCCACTGCATCCCCGGGCGTACCGTCGCTCGTCGCATTGGTGAAGATGTAATTGAAGGTCTGGCCGGCGATATTGCTGGTCTGATCGCGATAGGAGATTTCCTTCTGTCCGCCCACGCGCAAGACCAACCAGTCCCACCAGACATTGCGTTCAATACCGAAAGAGATTAGGCCGCCGCGAATGGTTTGATCCTCATGGACGGCGCTGAGATGGTTGTAG
>DAINDC010000007.1:19694-32937 GCA_036732085.1 Fibrobacterota bacterium
GTAGCTGACGGTACCATCGGGATTATGCGCGATACCCTTGGTCTCATTTTCATCGAACAATCCCTGAGCGCCCAGCCAGAAGAACCCGCGGTCCAGCGATACGTTGACGCCCAATCCAAAATGGAGCTTGTTATAGGTCCTTCCAGGGGCCTGCAGGACGCTGTAATTGAAGATGGGCACCAATTCACCGTTGATGATTTCCAAGGTCGAGAAAGCGCGGCCCTTCACGAAATAGGAAACCTGCGGATCGATGGACTTGGGGCCGTAACTAATCGAGGCCATGCCGACGGAAAGCTCGCCATCCACATTGCGGGCAATCGGCCAGTTGACGCCGAGATCGCCGCGCAAGACATAAGCATTGATATCCGGGCTGGGAGTGCCAATGACCTTGCCATTCCTCTGGTTGGCGCCTTCTTCCATGGCTACATAGACATGCGATCCCAGCATGCCACCGTTGGAAAGCGTCATTCCCAGGAAACCATCAAAATTGGTCGCCGGCTCAGGGAGCGGCTGGCTGTCGGCGCTGTCCGGAAGCAGGGCAAAAAGCTCATCATCCTTGCGGTTGAAGGCGCCACCAAGGCTGATCTGCGGATAAAGGTTCCCGGATTCCTTATTCTTGGACATCGAATAAGAGAAGATGCCGCCAAACCAGCTATTGGCCGGATCCATATTCCGGCGGACATTGGCCGACGCCGCAAGGGTGTCCGCTGCCGTCATCGGCGTACCCGGCTGGGCCTGTCGATAGGTCCCCAATTCGCCAATCAGAAAATTTGGGAAAATGTTCATATTGGCAGGATTGTCGAAAATGCTGATATCGTCCATGAAAAAATCGGCCCGCTTTCCCATCGATTCAACGCGGGAATACGTCGCCCAGGAAGGAAGGGTCGTTCCAAAAACGAGGAATCCCAGCGCCGTGAGCTTTAGCCGATTATGAATCATGGGTCATTCTCCTGTTTCCGCAAAATTTAACATAAAAATGCCTTGCGTTGCAATCGTAAGTGCAAAGGGAAAAGAAAAACCCATGCTCTTGGAAGAGCATGGGTTCTAAAAATTGGGAATGGAATTATTCAGAGAAGGTGAAAGGCACGGTCACGACGTCGTTGGACTTGCCCTTGATGGGCTCGAACCTCCAGGTCCTGACCTTATCCCGAATTTCCGAATCGAACTCGCCCACACCCGTCGTCGTTCCCACAATAGTGAGCTCGACAATGGCACCGCTCGGCGCAATCGCGAACTTGAGGGTAATCTTGCCCTTGAAGCCAGGATTGGTCTTGAGGTACTTGTTATAGGTATGACGCAGGCCCGGGGTATGCTGCCGGATCACGCGGAGAATGGACTCCGTGGAACGCTGACCGCTTTCCTGACCCATATCGATATCGGAAGCCGAAGGAGCCTTGAGACCCAGTCCGCCCTTGGCTTTTACGCCGAGAGGTCCTGCATCGCCGCCCCAAAGGCCGCCCAACAGATCATCCACGCCGCCCGAACCGCCAACGGCATAGCCTTCGTTCCAGGCGCCATCGGTTTTGCCGCGACGACCGCCAAGACGGGTCTGCCCGGTCTTGGTGAGGCCCGAGACATTGTTCATGACCTTGTCGAGATCCTTGGCGAACTTCTGGTTGATGAGATCGTAGCTGGAAAGCGAGGAGGAAGAAGTCCTTGAAGTAATGAGCTTCAAAGCCGCCTGGGTGACCTGGGCTTTGGGGTCGCCGCGACCATGGGGCTTTCCGCCGCCGCCGGATTTTTTCCGGGGCTTGGGAGGCGCATTCTTCAATTTCTTCTTCGCATCTTCCTTCTTCTCCACGTCCGCGAGCTTCATGACCACCTGGGAAGTGTCTTCCTTGGTGGATGAATACAGGGCCATGGGAATTGCCACTTCAACCGTCAACGCATAACCAATGACGCCGGCGCCAAGGATGGCGAAGACGCCGAGGAACTTGCCGAGCCGCTTGTCGGACTCGACTTCCATCTTGGCAACGAGAGAGTTGTTAGCAGCGCCTTGTTGGGGCGCATTCATGTCTTGTGCCATTTAGCCCTCCTCGTTCTTCTTGGTCACGGCAAACTTGATGTTGTTGTAACCCGCGTAGCCGCAGGTCGCCATGATTTTGGTGACAATGTCGTAAGGAGTATTCTTATCGAACTGGACCACGACCTTGCCGGTGGCTTCCTTGATGATTCCCAGCACTTCAGCCTTGCGTTCCTCATCCCGTTTCTTGGAGAGGACATCAAGCACGGGCTTGACGATCAGGCTGTCCTGCTTGCGGACCGCATCGGTATTCGTCAGAACATGGTCATCGACCGTAATGCTCTTCTGGTCACCGATGATGGTCAAGGAGACCTCGGTAGGCGACTTGGATCTCTGGGACATCGGCAACACAAGGTTGTCTGCCGAAGTCATCAGATTGCCTTCAGCCGAAATGGTACGCATAAGAAAGGTGAGCACGATAACGAACACGTCGATGAGCGACGTGATGATCAGGCCTTCTTCCTTCTGTCTTTTAATCTTGCGACGACCCATTATACGGCTCCTCCGATTAAGGACAAGGCAACGCGATCGAAGCCGGCAGACTTACAGGCATCCATCATCTGAATGACCTTGTCGTAAATGACGTTCTCATCGGCGAGAATCACGACATCATCCACATCCGGAGGGAGAGGATCCTTCTGGCTGTAGAGCATGTGAATCTTTTCGAGAGTCTTGGCCACTTCCTGGTATGCGGAAAGCTTTTCGACCTTGCAAAAGGATGCGGAACGCGGGTCCATCTTATGGATGGTCTCGTCTCCGACCACTCGGTACGGCGCACCATTGGGCGGAATGACCGTCCACCAGTTACCTGCCGTATCAAGCATGGCATTGCCTTCCACATTGATGGCTGCATAAGAATAGGTACCAGGATCGGTGGAGTCCTTCTTCGTGACGGAGTTGAGCATGATGGTCTCACGCTCATAAGGCGACATCACCTTTCCATCGGTCGGCGACTTCACTTCTTCACCAGCCACCCAAACCTTGCGGAATACATGCTGATCGGAACGGCTGCGATATTCCACTTCTTCTTGATAGAATATGGTGGGCTGGAAACCGCCGGCAGCGCCGATGGTAACACCCTTATCCGTGATGACCACGGTAAGGTTAAGCAAGCCTTCCTCAATGTCTGGCGGCTTCACATCATTGTTCGGCTGGCCGCGCTCAGGCAGCCAAAGTTCCAAAACGCCCAATTTCTCGAAGGTGGCCATGGAAATAACCGTCACCACAAGGATCGAGAAAAGGTTCATGACTGGAATGAGGTCCAGTTCCTTAACGTGTTGTTTTTTTGCTCTAGCTTTTTTCATCGCCTTGCCTTCCTGAAAAGGAGACGAGGATGTCAACCATCCCCGTCTAGCCTAATCTTAGAGGAGGTTCATCACCTTTACAGCCTTCTCTTCCATCTCTTCCTGAATGCGCTCGGACTGCATGGCAAGCAAGCCATGGAAAAGCAGAATCGGAATAGCGGTGGCGAGACCGGACCAGGTATTCACCATAACGATGGAGATACCGTTGGCGAGAGCCTGGGGACGCTGGGCAGCCGGAAGATTGGCCACGGCATCAAAGGCCAGAATCAGGCCGAAGATGGTGCCAAGCAGGCCGCAAAGCATCGCGATGTTCGCGAAGGCGGGCAAGAGGTTCAAGTAGCGGTTGATACGGGGGGCTTCGGTCAGATAGACCTCGTCCACGGCCTTCTCAATGGCTTGCTGTCCCTTGGCCTTGTTCTGCAACACGGCGGAGATGATCTTGGCCAGGGGGAAGTTCTGGCTGGCGGCCAGATGGCCGGCTTCGGCAACGCGGCCGGTTTGGAGGAGCTGAGCGATATTGCGCATGAAGTTGGCGCGACCCGCGGAGGATTTGATGTAGATGTAATAGAAGCGTTCTGCAATGATCGCTAGAGAAATGATCCCCAGGATCATAATGAGCGACATGTAGAATTTGCCCTCGCCTTGAAAGCCCTTCAAAATCAGTTCCATATTATATCCTCTCTATTGAAAACGGGTTACGGGTTTTTAAGCCAGTTCTGGTGTATCCGCCGGTTCAGGGTCATCTGACTCTGCAGGATTTCTTGAAATTGAAAGACTTCGGAACAGTCTTTCGTTGCGTCCAGCATAAAGATACCTCTACCTTTTGCTTTGCGCTGGCCATTTTTCCGGTATCTTTCAAGGAATTTCCCTAAAAAAATCGGTATCTGGCCAACTAACCAAGCCCCCCATCCCCCATGCAATCACATGGGTTCTTGACGGGTGTCCAGCCCGTCGGGAGGCACTTTCAGGGTTTACTTATCCGAATCGGCCGGAGCCGCAGCCGCTTCGTTATTCATCTCGTTATACTCGCGCTTTGCTTCGGTTTCCATCTGAAGCAAAAGTTCGACTTTTTGATCTTCGCTCAAAGATTCATTCTCATAAATCTTGGCGATTCGCTTCATATTGGATTCGTATTTGGCATCCTTGAATTCGGGGGCAGCGGCCATAGGTGCTTGTACCCCGCCTTTACCAGGATTGGAAACGGGAGTGACCTCCGGGGCCTCGGCCTTGGGACGAGGAGTAACCTGGGCAGTCAATTCAGGGGCATCGGCGGCGAGTTCTTTCAATCGGGCCACAATCTGCTGTCGGGGCTCATTATCGAGATGATAGGACTGTGCAGCTACAAGGGCTTCCTTATAATTCGTGATCGCCTTCTGCTTGGTTTCCTCGGAAGCCTGCTTCAATTGTTCATGCTCTTCTTTGCCAGCGGATTTGGGAAGCGGAACTTGAAGGAAAAGTTTGCTCAAGGCTTCGAGCGCATCGCCCTTGAAGGCATAGGCCTGCATCAAGCGCAGACCCGAACTATCGATCCATGGGCTCTCGATTCCCTGGTTGTTGGCGATCTCCAGGTTTTTCTTGTAAAGCTCCACGGCCTTTTCAAGGTAACCGGGAATTCCGGCCTTGCTTTCCAGCTTCGCGCGGATACGATCATCTCCGGATAGGCCCGCGGCGCGTTCGTTATCCGAAATGCTCGCAATCGCATAGAACAAATCGCCCATACGCATGGTGGAGCGGAGGGTCCATTCTTCTTCGGCCATTTCCACGGCCTTGGCGAAGAATTGGATAGCCGGCAACAGGCTCTTGTTCATCTCGGCTACGCGCTGGGCGTTCTGGCCCTTGGTTCCGTCCAAACGCACCTTCTTGATCTTCTTGTGATAAAGATCACCGGCACGATAGGCTGCTTCAGCGGCAATGGCCGGAGGTATCATGGCCTTTTCGCCGTCCTTCTTCTGAATAGCTATGGCCTTTCCGTAATGCTCCAAAGCCTTGGCTTCGTTACCCAGGGACTCGTAGTTTTTGCCGGCGCCCAGATGCGCCCGGATGAGCTTGTTCTTGTCGTTTTCGAAATCCTTCACGAAAGTCTCATAGGCAGTGGCAGCTTTGGCATAATCGTGATTCTTTTCCAGGAGCAAGGGCACGGAGAAGATGGCTTCGATGGCGTATTGGCTCTTGGGGAACTTTTCTCCAATAAGCTTGTACACCGCAATGGCATCGCCGAATTCCTTGCCGTTCTCGTAGAGTTGACCGGCATTGTAGAGGTAGGCGGGAGTCTTGACATTGGTGGGATAGAGGCGGAAGGCCGACTCATAGGTCTGGCCGGCGCGATGGGGATCCGGCACCTTTTCATAGGCATCAGCGGCCCATGCAATGGACTGGAAACCTAAGGAGTCATCGGGGTAGTTCCTCTGGATGAGTAGGAAAGTCTCGGCGGCATCGCGGAACTTCTTCTTGCCCATGTACATCGAAGCGGCTTTCAGAATGGATTTGACACGCAGTTCGGACTTGGGATATTCCGCATGTATGCGAAGCAAGGTGCGAACGCCATCTTCAGTGCGACCGGCGGAATCGAAATTGACACCGGCTTCGAAGAGGGCCTTGTCGGCGATATCTACGTCACGGAAGTCGCGCGCCAATTGCAGATACTTGGTGGCGGCAGTGGCATGATCACCGGCCTTGGCCTTGGTGTCAGCCTGTTTGAATACGGTTGAAGCCAAGGCTTTCTTGATTTCCGTACACTGCTTGTCAGCGGGGCAAAGCTTGTTTTTCAGGACCGTGAACTGCTTTTCAGCCTGATCATATTGTCCGTTTTCGAGAAGGCTCTGGGCCAAGGCGCGACGAATCAGAACCGTATGTTCATGGTTCGGAAACTTTTCAACAAGCTTGGTCAAGCTTTGGATTGCGGCTTGGTATTGCTTGGCTTGATAGTCGACAAAAGCGGCATTGTAAGCAAGCTCCGGAGCGGAATTTGAATTCCCATAGGAGGCCATGTACTTGTCCACGGCGGCAAAGTAATCCTTGGTCGCAGGAGAATTGTAAGCTGCGGCCGTATCCCCCTTCAGGCTCTTCAAACCTTCCTTACGGTTTTCATCCATCATCAAGACCGCATTGTAAGCGGCATCAGCCTTGGTGACCACGTCTTTCTTATCGGAAGGAAGCTTGCCATAACGATCCGTATTCGCGGAAGCGCACCACAACCATTCATCCGCGGACTTCTTGAAATCCTTCAGCTTGTTATACAATACGGCCAGATTTTGATGGACTTGGTAAACGTCCCAGGAGTTCTCCCCGCTGTATCGGGTGAGGTAGTTATGATAATGCTCTTCAGCCTTGCGGAGCATTTCCGGATCGCCTTTGCCCTCATCACCCTTTTGGTGATAGTAGACCGGAATATGATACATGGCGAGCTTGATGGCCTTCTGGGATTCCGCCACCGCGGTCGCATTCCCGGAATTCTTGCGGGACCATTCCGATCCATCTTCATACCGCTTGATTAGGTCCATGCGCGCCTGTTGCGCGTCTTCGGCTTTCTTCTGGAGCACAAGGATTTCCACGATATTCAAATCGGCGGTAGGGGCTTTGGGATAGGCCGGATCCTTCTCAAGCAGGAATTTAAAGGCCTTAACGGATTCATCGAGGCGATCATGATCCTTGTTCTTGGATCCGATTTCGTAATAGACATCTTTTTCCCATTTGGGGTTGCCTTTGGAGTTCAGGAATTTTTCGGCGACTTCGAAGCCATTATCCATATCCGCCCAGCTGGCGGCCATGAAGGCCATGGCCTCATCCCGAAGGTCACCCTTCATCTTGCCGGCATCGGCGCGAGCGACGTATTCGTAATACCACCTGGCGGCATTCTCGAAGTCCGCAAGGTTGTAATAGGCTTCAGCGCGATGGTAAAGGGCGAGACCGGATTCATTGCCCGGGTAATCCAGGGGCACCTTCTCGTATTGCTCAATGGCCTTGGCATACTTGCGCTTAAGCAGCCAATACTCTCCCAGGCGGAGACGAGCCTGGATATTGAGCGGATGATCCGGATAGCGGGTGACCAATAGATTCAAGTATTCATAGGCGCGATCCTCGTTACCCAGCATATCCGCGATAAAGGCGGTACGGACCAGGGCTTCGGGAACCTGCTTGTGGTTCGGATATTCCTTAAGGAATCTTTCGAAGAAGGAGACGGACTTCTTATGATCGCGACGGGGTTGGACCGGCTCGGGTCCGCGCTTGTCATGATCTTCCCATTTGATGATATCCTGCTCGTATTTTCCCTGCTTGAGCAGGAAGGAGTCTTCTTCATTCTGATAGGTTAGATTGGCGACCTGGAACAAGGCCGACGCACAGCGATCGGTTTTTTCCGCGCAGCTGTTCACATAGTCCTGGAATTCCTTGATGCTCGCTTCGCGGTTCTGGATTTTGCTCCCGAAATCCTCGGGATTGTCCTTGGCTTCGCGTTGGGAGTTCTTGGACTGCTCCTTGGCCAGATCCTGCTTGTAATCGTTCAGATCTTCGCGATACTTGTCCACTTTCTTCTGACGCTTAGCCTGGCAGTCGGACTTCTCGGACTCGTCCGACATGGCATCGCACTTGGAAGCCAACTGGTCGAGTTCCATTTTCCGCTTTTTCAAGTCATTGAGCTTACCGTCTGCATATGAGTGAGAGGCGGCAAGCAGCCCGAAGGCGCCGGCTAAGGCCAAATTCAGAAAAGGATTCGATTTCTTCACGAAGATCTCCATTTTTATCTCTTGGAAAGCCCGAAGGCCTTCACTTCACATCCAGATTTTCAAGCTCGTTTTGCGAAGGACCGCGCTTCTCGCTGGAGCCGCCCTTGATATTGATGACGGTGGCCTTGGTGAACTTGGCATCCTTGATGATACGGTCTTTGTTCGCCAGGAACTTCTCGATCTGCTCAACTTCGCGGAGGAATTCCAGATAGGATTCGATCTTCTTATGGATCTCCTCGAACTTGGGACGTAGCTCTTCACGCTTCTCCAATACGCGGGGTGTGGGAAGCTGATTGGAGAGCAGCAGGGCTTCTTTCTGCACGGCTTGGAAATCGCCGCTGTTCGCCATGTTCTCTTCCTTCTTCTTCTGGATATCGGCAGCGGCCACGGCCTTCTTTTCGGCGAGGTCGATGGCATTGTCGAATTCCTTGATGGACTTCTCATAGTCCTTGTCGAAGTAAGCGCAGTAGCCTAGGAGCAGATGCGCTTCCGGAACCAAGAGGCTGTTCGGGGTTTTCGAAATGATATCCTGGGCATAACCCTGGGCTTCCTTGAAGCGCTGGACCTTGATGAAAGACCAGGCCAAACCAAGCAAGGCTTCGTCATACTTGGAGCTGGAAGGCGAGACCGATCCATAGAACTCGGCGGCCTTGACCAACTGAGGGGGCTCTTTGCCGAAGTTGAGATGACCCAACTTCACCGCGGTCACTTCCTTCATTTCCTGTTCGGAGGAGTTGGAAGGCTTGCTTTCCATGATGTCCTGGAAGGCGGCTTCGGCTTCTTTATATTTCTTCAGATTGACATTGCACATGCCCAAGGTGAAACGGGCGTAGATATAGTTCGCGTTACCCGGCAGAATCGGGGAAAGCAGCGAGATGGCACCGTGATAATCCTTCTGGATATAGCGCATCTGACCCATCACGTAATCGGCATCGGACTTGACATCGGACTCGGGATAGAGGTTGGTAATCTGCTGATACCGCTTGGTGGCTTCGTCGAACTTGCCTTCCTTATAGTCGATGTTCATGAGCTGGAACATGTACTTGGGACGCTGATCAGAATCCGTATAACGCTTCAAAGCGTCATTGTAGACATCACGCGCGGCTTGGTGCATGCGCAGGTTCTCGAAGGATTTGCCTTTATAGAATGCCGCCTGGTCGACCAGGTGGAAGGACGGGTATTTCGTGATGACCTTGCCGAAGGCATAGGAGGCCAAAAGGAATTTGCGGGCCAGGTACAAGCGCATGGCTTCGCGATAGGCATCTTCCGGCTCGATCTTCAGACGGCGATAACGGGCCTCACCGATGCGCTCTTCGCGAGTGGGGCCAAGACGGGTGATGGCCTTGAAGTTCCAGACGAATCCACGGCCTTCATCCTGGGAAGAAAGCTTGTCATGGGACATATCCAAATCAAGCTGCAGGTAGCGGAACAGGTTCACGCGCTTGACGTTGACGGTAGCGCCGATTACAGGATATCCCAACTTGGTATACTTCACCTTGACGCCGAGCAAAGGGCTCAGGTAATAGGTCGCACGGGCCGTAGGCACGATTTCCTTGCCACCACCGGGACCTTCCCCGGGATCATGGGTGAAGTCGATGACACTCACCGAGCCGGCCAATTCCAGACGGGAGTTGAAGCCGCGCCAGAAGAAAGAAGAATTGACATTACGGGGTATCTTGTACTTGCCAGCCCCATCCGGTAAGGTCACTTCGGGTTGCAAGACGTTCTGCATGGAAACGCCCAATTGCAGATGACCCCAACGCGAAGTACTGAACGGATTATAGCTCAAGCCCAAGTCCGCGCCATAGCCGAAGCTTTTTATCGCGCCGAAGGCATCGAATTGAATCAAGGTCGCATTTATGCCCAATGCGAGCTTGTTCGAAAGTCCGTTCGGCATAAACCAGGGTAACCGATACGCATAGCCCAGGGAGTAGGCGTTTTCCAGGTAGACGGCCTTGCTTCCGTCGATGGCGGAGCCGTTTTCGAAAACGGACAAGCCCAAGGAATGGTTGTAGTCGAAAGGGTGGACGGCGCTGATGAATTCCTGACCGGCTTTGCCGGAAATGGTCTGGAACAAGCCCACGGCCACTTCGATCTGATCATTCTCAGCAATTGAAGCCGGGTTCACGTACATGGCGGTATTGTCGCCGAATTCCGAGAACCAGTCGTTCTGCTGATAAGCGTGAGGCTTGTACGGGCTCGGGTCGGCGAAGGTCAGGGCCACACCGGCAAGGGCTGTTAGGATTACGAATCTGTGATTCAAAGCTGCCACTCCCTTGTTCATTTCTTAATCCTGTAGAACTCGATGCGACGATTGATACCACGACCGGAAGCGGTCTTGTTATCCGCTTTGGGCCTGGAAGAACCGTATCCCTTGGCAACCAGCCGGCCGCCTTCGACGCCCCGGTTGACGAGGTATTCGCGAACGGCATTGGCGCGGTCCAGGGATAGCTTGATATTGATTTTGTCCGAGGCCGTATTGTCGGTATGGCCGGCGATCTCGTACTTCCGGTCGCTGTATTTCGCGAGCTGGTCATAGACCTCGTCCAACTTGGGGTAGGAGTCTTCCGTAATCTCGGCGCTACCGGTACGGAAGCTCACGCCCTCAAGAATGAAATTATCCTCAATCTTGGCGGGAGTCTTGAATGGGCAGCCGTTATGGGCCGCGTCGCCGGCTACATCCGGGCAATTGTCGCGGACATCGGGGATGCCATCCTTGTCATTGTCCGGATCGGGGCAACCGTCCTGGTCCTCGAATCCGTCCTTGTCTTCGGGTTCATTCGGGCATTTATCCTGCTTGTCTGGTATGCCGTCATTGTCGTTATCATAATCAGGGCAGCCGTCTTCATCTTGAAAGCCGTCCATATCTTCCGCGAGGTCGGGGCAAACATCCTTGCTGTCCGGGATGCCGTCATTGTCACGGTCGCCGTCCACGGACACGACCTGGTCCTTGGCCAACAGGCCGATATCCACCTGTCCATAACCGCGGCGCACCATCGGGGACTTGGCCGCGACGAAGTAGTTGGGGTCGCCCAGGCCCGGGCTCAGGAAGAGCGGGTCATGGGAGACGTTGGTCTTGTTGATCTTGGTATAGCGGTTGAATGGAATGACGTTCTTATAAATATTGTTGTAGACGATTTGCGACTGGCCGGAAGCCGGATCGGCGTAAATACCATATTCCCGGTTTTCCATAACGATGTTATTGCGAACCACGATGCGGCAAGGGCCCTTCAAGGTGAAGCCGCTATAGCCGTTGCGAATGACGACATTATTTTCAATTCGGGTGTCCAGGGACTTGGCGCCCCAGGCCAGGATACCGGACCAACGGTTCCCGTAGATCACATTGTTGTAAATTTGGGGAAGCGAAATAAAGGCGCCGATGCCGGCGCCCTGGTTATCGAGAATCCAATTGTGATGGATATAGGGAGAAGAGTTTTCGCAGAGGATGCCGTCGATGCCGTTGGTAATGGTGAAGCGGCCGATTTCGGATCCGGTCACGGCGTAGACGGTGGGACCGCGGCGCATGCCGTCGATGATGCACTCAAGCTGGTTGGTACCAAGCAAGGTGACGCCTTGTACGAGGGTGACGTTCTCATAATATCGACCGGGAGAGACGAGAACCGTATCACCGTAATCAGCGCTGGTGAGACCACCATTTATGGTAGGAAAGTCTCCGGGAACCCTTACGGTCTTGGCATCAACGGAACCAAGACCCCACAAGCTGCCGCACACCAGTGCCGCGTACAAATATCTTTGCATAATATATGTCCCTATTTGTTACCCAAAATGGCACTCACTGCAGGAAACTGCAGGTGTTCATCTTCGTCCTTCAGCAAGTTATCCTCAAGACCCGAACAAGTCAATTGGTTTTTAAAAATATTAAATTTGAGCTGATCTGAATGATAAAAGCGGTCCAGGCTTCATCTCGATCAACCCTGTAAAGACTGGGAAAAAATTCTTTATTTGTCCTACTTAACTTGGTTCAGTACTGATAAAAAATCGGTAGCCGATCTGCAAGTCGCTGTCCGGTTCGTCCTCCACACTAGTCCGAAAAGATAAGCTCAAATGCCAATCCTCGCCCGCCGATTCCTGCTTTTTTTTACCTCCCTATTTCTACTAGCCTGCCATCAGGAAACGCCATCCAAGTCGGGTAAAGTTTTGGTCATAGCCAATGCGGCGGAGCCGTCCTCCTTGGACCTCCATGTGGTGACAGGACAACCGGAGATGCGGGTAGTGGGCGCGCTCTTCGAAGGCTTGGCCGTTCGCGGCTTGCATGGACCCGAGGTTCGGCCCGGGGCGGCGCGGTCCTGGGATATCTCAACCGACGGGAAGTCCTATACTTTCCACCTTCGGCCCCTGAAGTGGTCTAACGGCTCACCCTTGACCTCCAAGGACTTCGTGAGGTCCTGGCAACGATTTGTGGCCCCGGCCACGGCGAGCGAGTACTCCTCCCTCTTGAAAATCATCCACAATGCCACGGCCATCCGGGAAAAGAAGCTTCCCCCGGATTCCTTGGGCATCGCCGCTCCCGACGATTCCACCTTCGTGGTCCACTTGGAGGATCCCGTGGGATTCTTCCTGGACTTATGCGCCTTTGAACCTTTCGCTCCCGTTCCCATCGATACCATCGCAAAGTATCATGAGAAGTGGACAAGTCCGGAACATATGACTAGCAACGGGCCCTATTTGCTGTCCTCCTGGAAACGTAATGTCTCGATTGAAGTGGTTAGGAATCCCAACTATTGGGATGCCGCGAATGTCAAACAGGAGCGCATCGAATTCAAACCTGTCGAGGATCAACTGACCGGATACAATATGTTCATGGGTAAGGAAGTCGATTGGATTTTCAACATCCCTCCCAGCAAGATCGAAGCGGCCAAGAAGATGCCCGAATTCTTCAACCCGCCGATGTTCGGAACCTATTTTTACATCGTGAATTGCAAGAGCCCTGGTTATGACGATAAGAACCTGCGCAAGGCGCTTTCATACGCGATTGACAGGCAGAAAATAGTCGACCGCGTGCAAAAGGGGATTTACCGACCGGCTACCAGCTTCGTCCCCCCTACCCCTGGATACCCACCCTTAGGCATGGAACTCTTTAATCCGATCAAGGCCAAGGAATACTTGGCCAAGTCCGGTTTCGGTCCCGGCAAGCAACCGCCGCATCTGCAGATCCTATTCAATACCGCCGAGAC
>DAINDC010000008.1:0-2375 GCA_036732085.1 Fibrobacterota bacterium
CACCAGGTTACCGTACCAGGGCCAGTCATAGCCGGTGTCGCAAGCCGCATGCACGCCCGCGAAGCCTCCGCCTCCCGCGACGAAGGCTTCAAGGGCGGCGCGTCCCCCCGTATCCAGGATGTTACCGGTGGTGTTCAGGAAGGCCACGGCTTGGAACCGCTTCAGGTTGTCCGGGCGGAAAACGGCCGGATCCTCCGAGGCTTCCACCGCGAAGCCATGCGCGAGGCCCAGCTTCCGGATGGCGGCGATGCCCTTGGGGATGGAACGATGGCGATAGCCGGAGGTTTGCGAATACAGCAGGCAAGCGGGCTGCGGGAGGATGGAGGTCATGGATCCATAGTGGTAAAAGGGGCGATCCGGGTTCCGGCCCCGCCCTCCGGCTTCAGGGCAGGTTCAGGCGCTTGGCCGCGCGCCCTTGCTCGGACTCGGCGGTCAGGAGGCATGGTCCCGGCGGGAAGCTCGCGAGGGAAAACCAGGCTTCCCCGCCCTGGGGTAACATCCAGGTTTCCAGGGTCCGGCCGCCGGCATCGACCAGGCTCAGGCGCGAGGAAATCCCCGCGGGCGCGTCCACGCGCAGCATCCGGCCGCGCAGCTCGAAGCCGGGCAGCCAGCCGGCCCGGGCGGCGGCCATGGTTCCCGGGGCTTCCAAGGCGGTCGTCGTCGCGGTCAGGGCGTGGTAGATGAGATGGGCCAGCGAATCCTGCCCCAAGGAATCCGGATGGACGCCGTCGGAAAAATGGGCGCTCATGCCGAGCAGGGGCGTATGCAGATCGATGGTCTTGAGCTTCCGGTCCGCCGCCACCTTCTTGATGATGGGGATGATCTCGTTGGTCATGATGGCGCCGTCGATGCCATAGCCGTTCTGCCAGATCGGCACCGGCAGGCAGAGCCAGATCACGGGCTTGGAGGCCAAGGTATTCAAGGTGTCGATGAGGGCCTTGAGATCCGCCTCGAACTCGGACTTGTACCTCCAATTCTGAGGCTTGGTGTCATTGGTGCCAAGCTTGATGGTGACGATTTTGGGATTGAAGGCGAGCGCCTGCGGCAGGCGGCCCTTGGTCCAATAGGGCAAGTCCCCCTTCTTGAGCAAGGTGGTCCCGGAGATGCCTTCGTTCTCGACCAGGTACCCGGAGCCGAGGAGCTTCCCCAGCCGCTCCGGATAAGGCCCCAGCGCAGCCGAAGCCTGGGTGATGCTATTGCCGATGCAGGCAACGTGAATGGGTGTCTGCGCCCTGATCACCGCCGCGAAAGCCTGGAACGCCAAAGTCGTATACTTAAACGATTCCTGAAACGATTGTCTTCCCAATGCGATTTTTCTCCCACTTTATTCCCCATCGGAAACCTAATTCCGGCTCTCTCAATTCGCTGCCGGAACTTCCGGGTGCGAGGTTCCGGGTGCAAGGAAAAAGCCTATCATTTTGTAATTTTCCTGCGGATGTCCAGCATACCTCATCGATACCGAATTTCGTCCCTGCGCTCTGGCACATTCAGAGGGACGCTCTTCACGCCACTCCTCCCGGCCATGTTGCTCCTCGCCGCCCTGCTGCTCGCGGCCTGCGGCGATTGGAAGGTGGACTCCTCGGCCTTGACGGCCAAGACCTCGGCTTCGGCCGATGGAAGCCCGGTGGCCGCGGGACCCGATTGCGCCAGTTGCCATGGGTATCTCCTGAATGACATCGACCACACCTATCACCTGGTCCGGACCGCCGGCGACGCCGATATCAACGGCATCATCACCTGTCTGGACTGCCATAGCACCTCGATTCGCTTCCGCGCGGTCACCTTGTTCGATTCCGTTTACGAGGCGCCGGACGGGGAAAAATGGAATACTTTGGCCCATCCGAATCCGGCGGACACCACCAGCGACGGAATCGTGATTCGCAGCCTGAGTTTCCTCCGCGTGGACACCTTGCCCCAACATCAGGCTCTCACCATGCCGGCCCAAGCGTCGGGAACCGGGCCCCGGCTCCGGGAATACATGACCGGGCTTGCGCATATGAACGGCAAGGTGGACGTCGTTTTCGACAGCCGCGTTTCCAGGCCGGCCAGGTTCAACGGGCAAGCGGCCCTATTCAATCCGACGGAGGAAACCTGCTCGGCCGTGGCCTGCCATCCCGGCGACAAACCTTACCGCTGGGCCGCGGGTTCCAAGGGCCTGCCGGAACTGAAGGGGGAATGATGGAAGAGTCACCGGATAGGGGCCGATCCCGATTTGCAACGCGATTGCTCCGCTCGGCAACGCTCCTCCTGGGTATCCTGTCGGTTACCGGGGCCGCCTTCACCGGCTGCGCCCGGGTCCAGCAGAAGGATCGGGAGTACCTGAGCGATCCCATCCTGCAGCGCATTCCCGATCCGCTGGGCGCGAGTCTGGAAAG
>DAINDC010000008.1:2385-23650 GCA_036732085.1 Fibrobacterota bacterium
ATCTCCCGCGGCGCGAAGGTTCCTCGGGCGGGAGCTCCGGCTCCGGCGGCGGATGCGGATGCTGAAATCCCTGGGCGCGCGCGGGTCTGTGAAAGCGGCCCGGCCCGCGATCCTGGCCTCCCTCCTCGGATGTCTGGCCCTGCTTTTCGGAAGCCTGGCTTGGCCTTCGGTCGCCCTGGCCTCGGAGACCGATCAAGGCGTGGACTTCAAATACATGTATTACTGGGATCGCAACGGAGCGTGGAACCATACGCCCGCGCTCGCCTTTTTCAAAAAGGTGTCGTCCCGATTCAAAATCCAATGGGATCAGGAGTTGGATGCAGTCTCCGGCGCTTCGCGGCGATTGGGCTTGAACAACATCGGCCGGCTCGGCGACAATGATTTGAAACTCGACGGAGTCAGCGGGGCCTCCAAGCGCGAGTTCCGGCATTCCGAACAAGCCACGCTCGCCTATTCCCATCAAGGCCAAAACGCCTCCGCCTCCCTGTACTTCAGCGATGAGAACGATTACCGGTCCTATTCCCCATCGGTGTCCGGCTCCCAGGATTTCAACGATCGCAATACCACCTTGGGCGGATCCCTGGCCGTCTTCTTCGACGACATGCATCCCACCGGTCCCTTCACCGGCTTGGGCGGCGCGCGCCAAATCCTATCGGCCACGGCCTCGCTCGCGCAATTGCTCTCTCCCCAATCGCTCTGCGGCCTGACCGTCAACGTCAACCATAGCTCCGGCTACCTGGGCCATCCCTACAATCCCGTCGTCACCGCGCAAGGAACCCAGGTGCTCGAGAACCTTCCCGACCGGAAGACGAGCCTGGCCGTATCGGGACAGCTTATCCAGAGTTTCCATATCGGAAGCCGGCTCGGTTCCCTGCATTTCGAAGCGCGCCATTATCGCGACGATTGGGAACTTGTTTCCAATACCGCCGATGTCCAATGGTACCAGTACCTGCGGGAAGGCACCTATGTCCGCCTGCGCGCACGCGGCTATCGCCAGGGGGCCGCGGCCTTCGCCAAGGATGCCTATGCCGGCGATGAGGTTTACCGTTCCCCGGATATCCGTTTCTATTCCTTCTCGTCCCTCACCTTGGGCCTCAAAATCGGTTCCGTCTTTCCTGAAAGCTGGGGGGAGTCACCGCTCCTTCCCGATCGGTGGGACCTCAGCTATGACCATGGCATCCGCGATACCCGGGGAGAAGAGGACGGCGTAAGCCCCTTCTACCATTACCAACTGTTCCCGAAGGATGAGTACTATATGCAGGGAACCTTCATGCTGGGACTCTCCTTCGATCTGTAGAGGATAGCCGGGAAGATTTCGACGCGCGTGGGCGCCTGTTTGTCTGGAATCCTTTTTTATTGCAACTTTTATAGCAACTTTTATTGCAACGATTAGCGAAAGAAGCCGCATGACCGCATCGATTACCGCCCGCCTCGCCTTGCTCGTTTTCACTTTGGGATGGATGGCCTCGTCGGGTAACGCACAAGTTACTCCTGCGGCCGCTCCCGCCAACCTGCCCACCCTCCATCTCCCCGATCTGGAAGGCAAGCCACATGATTCCAAAGAATGGAAGGGCAAGGTGGTCGTGCTCGATTTTTGGGCCACCTGGTGCACGGGTTGCCGCGAGACCATCCCCGTCATGGTCCGCCTCAACGAAAAATTCGGCGCCAAGGGATTGGCCGTGGCCGGCATCACCATCGACAAGGGACCCGTGGAGAAAATCGCCAAGTTCGCGCGCAAGCAGAAGATGGCCTATCCGCTCCTCTGGGACGAGGCGGATACGACCTCCAAGCTATTCGGTTTCGAGGGCGTGCCTTCGATCTATGTCTTCGGCCGGGATGGCCGCTTGCTCAAGGCCATGCCCGCTTATACGTCCGCACAGGAAAAGGAGATGGAAGCCGTGGTGGAAGCCCAGTTCCAGGGTAAGCCTTAGACGGCTCGAGACCGCTCCGGAACCGCTCGCCGGAGGCCTTTCAGCGCAGCGACGGCGGCTGGTTTCAGGCAAGATGTTGCCAATGGCCTGGATGCTTTGGCCTATCTGTATTCGCGGATGTTGAGCGAGTACAAGGAGCAACAAAAAGTGGCGGGCGGATTCCGTTTTCTGAAGGATCCGTGGTTCATGGTGGATTCGGTCTTCTTGAAATCACCGCATCGAGTCGTTGATGATGGTGGGGTTGGAAGCGCCGGTCCGTGAATGAGTGACAAACCTATTGGAAAGAACATCAAACCCGCGCCGGCCAGTGAACCCTATGAGGTCGGGCTTGATGAACGACTCAAAAAATCACCCAAGTACGCCTTGGACTATCTCAACATCTGCTTGGATGATCCCGATCCCGGCATCTTCCTCTTGGCGCTTCGGGACGTGGCGAGGGCTTACGGCGGCATGGCTAAGCTTTCGCAAAAAGCCGGACTGAACCGCGAAGCCCTCTATCATACCCTGTCCAAGCGTGGAAACCCCACCTTGACCAGCTTGGAATCCCTCCTTGACGTGCTCGGTTTCCGCCTCAAGATCGAACGAAAGTAAAACGCCCTCCAATCCGTCCACCCGGCTTCGTATTCGTGCGAAGCCTTTTTTTGTTTAGCCGCTATTACGCGTTGTTTCCGCAGTCCACGGGTGGGGGGTCGGAAAAAAGGCCCAATAGGAAAATTTTGACCCTTCATAGGTGAGTATGGAAATACTGTCCTACGTCCTCTCGGGCGAACTCAGCCACAAGGATAGCCAGGGTAACACGGGAGTTATCAGGGCGGAGACGGCTTCCGAAGTCCTCGTTTTCGATCTGACCCGAAACAGCGCAAAACCCCCACGCAGCCCGCTGAAACCGGGGCCGGTCCGTGTCCCCGATCACATCATCCCCCCGTTCTCGATTTCTTACCTTTGATCGCTTACGATGACATTGTCCAGGTTCGTCTAATGCGCGGTCTTGGTCCACCCATCGAATGGATTTCCCAAATGGAGCGCCCCACTTGAACCCAGAACCCCAGCAAGCCCCGGAATTAAAGGCTCCTGGCATGCTCGACGCATTCATGGAAAAGCGGGATGCCATTTACTCGGCCGTCAAAAACAGCGTTCTTTACGGCGGGTTCGGTTGGTATATCGGCACGATCACGGATCTTAATCCGCTCCCTTCGGCTGAATGGGAAAGGTACCGCAACGGAGATTATTTCATCCAGGTCATGACCTTTACCGCGAACGCATGGACGCTGGATTATGTGGATTTGAAAGGGTTCATCCGTTGGGAGCGTAAGGCCCGCTACCAAATGGTCGGGAAGCGGAGAAAGTTTATCCGGGATCCCTGGCCCTTGAACAAAGGATCCAATGGCTATGCCTATGAGACGGGTGAGCGCATCAAAGGATGCAGGATAGCGCGTCCCAAGCACCGTGCCACGCCGGATCAGGGTGCGGCATGAATGACAACCCCTTTAAAGGCCCCGGCGACCAGGACCTGAAGAGAATGTTGGGACCGGATCCCAAGAAGCCGGACCCCAAGTCCAAAGCCCCGGACGATTCACTCGTCAACGGCAAGGGCGGCGGCTTAAGCGCGGACGCGAAACAAACCCTGGAGGACAGAAAGAAATCCGAGCCGCCGAAAGATCCTCCTCCGGAAACCTATGAGATCCCGACGATTGAAAAAGCGAAGGAGCCGGATCAGGCGAAAACCGATAGCGCAATCCTGTCGGACCCGCAGTGGGCCAAACCGCATACACTCTTCCACGAGGAAGCGGAAGTGACCGTGAAGGTGTCCTTGCCAAAGGGGAAAGAACACCTCACCAAGATCCAGGTGGAACTCTTCGCCAACACCCACTCCGGTCCCGAGTCCATTTCCAAGGGTGAAGGCTGGGCCCAAGCGGATGGAACCGCCGTGGTGTCGGTGCCCGTATATAAGCCCAAAGGCCATGTGGACGGAGTCGTGGAATATTTTTTTCGGGCCATGCACTCGCTTGCCAAAATGGTGAGCACGGAAATGCTGCCCCGCCAAGTGTCGGAGATGGCACTGAAGTCGGCGGATCATATCCTCATTTCCGGCATCCCGTTTGAAAAGGATTCGAGCTTCATCGGTCCCAAGGGAGCGCAAGGCCTCAAGACGGTGGAGACAAGATTCAACGAGTGGCAACGGAAATTTCCAAAGAAGGCGCAGATTGCCGTCTACGGCCACACGGATAAAGGCGAGAAGGACGCGAAAGGTCTGAGTGAGCGGCGGGCGCAAAGCGCATTCGCGTTCATCACCAATGATGCCGCGGCCTGGGATAACCTGTACAGAGTTGAGCAATGGGGATTGAAGTCCTTGCAAACCGTCCTCAAGGATCTGGGCCACTACCACGGAACGTCGGACGGCGAGGATGGACCGAATACGCAAGTGGCGTTCAAGGCGTTTCAAAAAGGCGCGGGGCTGCCCGAATCCGGGAGGGAAGATTCCACCACACGCAAAGCCTTGTTCGGCGCGTACATGAAGGGCAAGCACGATATCAAGATCGACGCCTCGCGGTTTTGCCAAGTGGCCGGGAACCCCTGGATGGGATGCGCGGCGAACAACCAGGCCAAGGAGAGCGAAGAGGGTGCGCGGGAAAACCGCCGCGCGGCTTTTATCCTCATCAACCCGAACAAACATTTTCCGGTGAACTTTCCTTGCCAGGATGGAAGCGAGGCGGCATGTCAGGGCCAATGCAAGAAAGCGGGGAAGAGATCGGCGGCGGGGATCAAGTGTTTGTTCTATGATGAGTTGGTGCGAGAGGGGAAGCAGGAGCCCTCGAAAAGTTCAACCGAAGAAACCGGACCATCATCCAGTAAGGCCGCGAAGTATGACATTGACAAGGCGGTTGAATATCTTGAAGCAAATCTTTTTCCAAAATCAGAGGGGGAATGTGCAAAGCATGTCCGCTTGGCCATTCTTGCGGGAGGCGTGAATATTTACCCCAATCCGGTCCCGGCAAAGGATTACGACTCTTATCTCATCAAGCATGGGTTTGAGGAGATTTCAAAAGCGAACTATACCCCTATAAAAGGGGACATCGCTGTAATCCAACCATTTCCTGATGGAAAGCCTTATGGGCATATAACCATGTTCGGCGGGAATATTTGGCTATCAGATTTTGCTCAGACGGATATGTGGTCAGGGCCGGGATACCGCAAGAACAAGCCCGCATACAAATTGTACCGTTGGGAGGAAAAATGATTCGTCGTTCGAGAAAATTTGTGGTTTGTTTTCTGGTACTATTCTCAATATGCTGCGCCGGACCCGGAGTAAACCCGACCGAATTTGTTACCCACCTGTATGATCAGTACCAAAAAAATCACATTCCGGATTTGCTGGGCGCTGCCGGAGATACGATTTTCACCCCAAAGTTTTTGGAGAAGTATCGGACTCTTTCCAAAAAGTCTGCGGATCGTCATGGCATTGGTTGGGATCCGCTATGTTGGTGTGATGATGCGGAATTTCCAGGGTACGCAATTTCAGATGTCAAAATTAAAATGATTGTTTCCAAACCCAACTATGCGGAAGTTGATGTATTACTGAAACTTTCAGGGACAAGGCGGGGTATTAGTTGTCAAGAAAACATCAGGGAAATGGTTGATCGATGACATCCAATCAGAGGAAATCCCTAGCTTGGCGAAATATATTGATGGGAATCTAAAAGCTAAACCAAAGAAGTAATGGGCAAGCATCAATGAATAGGTTTCGATTTTACAGTGGCACATCCGCAAAACTTTTTGCCTCGGTTTTCGCTTGCCTGCCAACCCTAGTTCACGCCTCCTTCGGTTTCCACCTGGATGGAACGCTGGACAAGAGGGCGATCAGCCACGCCTATTTTGAAGGTGATTTTCAGCGCATCCTGCCGCCCCTGGAGGAATACCGCCAATACTTCCCGGCCTCGTCGACCAAGGAGGATTCCATCTTCGCGTACAAATACCTCAGCGTGATTTACGCCGCCGATCCTTCGACGCGCAACAAGGGCGAAAGCTGCATGGTGCAGCTCATCAAGATGAAGCCCACCATCGAACCCATCGATCTCTATATTTCCGACAACATCGCGTCCATTTCTTTTATTCACAAATAAGAACCCCGGCTTGTTTTGGAAATCGGCGGGGATGGAGGAAGATGGGAAAGGGCGCCCGTGCCCCCTTTGGTTTATCATCGATTGTGGTCCGGTGATGGACGGTGTGGGAGGAGCGGTACGAAAGAAAAACAAGAAAGATTATGGTTCAAAGGAAGTTTTCATGACCGTAGCCCGTAACCCATTCGCGCCGTCGCAGAACCCGATAAAAGGCACCCCATCACTATTGATTTTCATCGAAAGCACATAGGCGTTCTCCGGCGAAATATTTAGCCCGCCCACATTTTTCCAGGTGGTACCATTGAAGGTCACCACTGTTATTCGGCAATTGTAACCTACATCAGAAAAAGCCAAATAGGGGACTCCATACCGGTTACATTGAATTGAAAAATCTTGCACTTCTCCCCAGGATATTCCCGAATTCCCTTGTTGAGTCCAACCACTTCCCGCGAATTTCATTACAGAGACTCGGTTCCCGTTTTTTCCATCCACAAATCCCAAAAATAGTTCTCCACTTGAATTTGATATCAAGGTAATATTGTTTTTCCCACTTGTCGCAAATCCCCGATCACCGACATAAACCCATGCCCCAGATTTTTTCCAAGTCATCACGCTGACTTTTCCTATTCCCATGGAATCAATAGACTCAGTAAAGGCAACTATCGGATTTCCCAGCCCATCCACAACTATTTTTGGGCTGCTAATGTTTGTGGGTGAAAATTGTACATCCCCAACCAAGGACCATGAGCTTCCATTATAAACCAAAACCGTGGCTTTGCCTTCAGATAGACCATCTCTAAATGCGACGTAAAGGTTATTCGAACTATCAATCGCCAACGAAGTAGGCCCAACAGAACTTGGATAAATCGTTTCGCCTCCGACCGGTTTCCACGACACACCATCGAAGATGCAGACCACGGGTCTTCCCGCTAAGCCGTCATCGACAAATGCAACGTAAGGAATTCCCGCTTTATTAAACTTTAACTCAATCCACCAAGCCTTCCCCTTTGAAAAACCCGGATCTCCAACTGTAATCCATGAACTTCCATTGAATCGTTTGATGGTGATTTTTCCGCCATTCGCCTCATCGCTATAAGCAATATAAGGCTGTTCCGTTTTACTGAAATCAAGGGAAATATTGGACGCAAGGTCTTGGGAGATTCCCGGAGATCCCACTACGCCCTTCAGAGAAAGTACCAGCCGCCTGGAAGAAATTGGTGACCAATTCCCCGCGGAATCCCGCTCCTGCACATAAAGCGTGTGCGCCTGCTCATCCAGATTTTCAGAAGTGAAAAACGCCTGGCTAATTGTGTCCGCACCATTTGCCATATCGATATTATCAATCCTGCATCGATATGTGCCGATCCCTCCCCCTCCGCTTTTCCAAATCCAAGTCGGCTTCAGCGTATTCAACGGGGAAGGTGGCATGGAATCCATTTTTGGGGCTAAGGGCGGAGTAAGGTCAATAACGATAGATTTGGATCCTACTTGAGACCAATTGCCCGCGGAATCCCGTTCCTGTACGTATAGAATATGATTGGATTCCGAAAGGTCTTGTAGCTTTGTGAAAGAGCCTGAGGCTTTTTCTACGGCACCCTGCATATCCGCGGTATCGAGGCGGATCCTGAACCTTCCCATCCCACCGTTTCCACCGCTGGTCCAACTCCAGGTAGGCTGGCGATTATTTGTCGGGGAAGCAGGCGAGACCGTGACATTGGGAATGGATGAGGCGGTCGTGTCCAGGTGGATGGACCAGCGGCCAATTGCGGACCAATTCCCGGCCGCATCTCTTTCCTGTACGAATAGGGTATGCAACGCCTCGGTAAGCTCCGTGGCCGACGTGAAAGTCGTATCCTTTATTTCCGTCGCCCTGGACATGTCCGCATCATCCAATCGGTAGCGGTAGGTTCCATTGCCCCCTCCGCCTCCTGACCATGTCCAAGTGGGCACTAAGGAATTGATGTAAGCGGGACCATGTACCATGGGCTTCCCGGGAGCCGTCGTATCCAGGTAAACGGTTACGATTGCCGAGAATACGTTTCCGGCTTCGTCCTTGGCGGAACGAGTGATGGAATTGGCCCCTACGTTCAAAGCCTGCGTCAATAGGGAGTCCTGCACTTTCCCATTGAGGCTCCAACTGACGGAAATGTTGAGATCCTTGGTATAGGTGTTGTTCAAGGGCGAAAGGATCTGTACCGCCGGACCTTTGACCACCTTGATGTTCTTCACTACCGTGGTGTCATTTCCCTCGCTGTCTTTTACGTAGAATCGGACGGCATATTCCTTGGCTTGGTTGAATAAAGAGGACACGCTTTTGATGGAATCGGCAATGCCATCCCATTCTCCGTCTCCGTTCAAATCCCATTTGAATTGGACCACCTGACCATATTCCTGGATAACTGTTGGCAAGATCGCAACGGTTTGCCCAAGTGATATCACCGTGTCTCGTCCCACGTTGACTTGAGGCATGTCCTTTTTCACGATGACGTAGATGCTTTTCCGCTTTGAGCTATCCGCCCGGCTCTGGGCAAAGATGACCGTTTTTCCCGCAGCCACGGCTTCGACTTTACCGCTCGCATCCACCTTTGCCACCTCGGGGTTTTGCGCGCGCCAGTGAAGATCCTGGAGCGCCGTCGTCGGAAAGACTTTGCCGATGAGGGTATCACCGGCGCCACCGGTAAATAGCTTTAATGAATCCGGCATCACCTGAACGCTATCGACATTCTGGGTAGCGAAGACATTCACCTTCAACGTGTCGGATTTATCCCGATTCTCGCCCGATCGAACGATAACCTGGGTTGTGCCCAGGGCCAAGCCGATGATTTTCCCATCCACCAGCGAAATCTTGGATGCATTCCCCACTTGGAATTCCACCTGGGTATTCGCCTTGGGTGGGGAAACTTGAACAAGCAGGCTTTCCGCCGCGCCTCCGATGAATATGTCGATCGAATCCTCTTCGAAGCGAACTTGCTCAACGGGCATGGGTCCGGATATCGTAATGGATACCGTATCCGACACCGATGGCTGCTTGACCGACTTCGCCCACAGCCTGGTTTTCCCCTGTTTCAATCCTTGCACCACGGCACCGCTGGAAATCCGGGCCAGGGTCGTATCGAGAATCCCCCAAATCACTTCCGCGCTCGCGGTAACGGGCCATACCTGGGTGGACACTTTTTCCGAAGCGCCATTTGCAGCCAGGGACAAAGAGTCCGGGACGATGGAAAGGCTATCGGGCCAATTAGGATTAGGGGCAACGGTGACATTGAAGGTGATGGACTTTCCAGGATTGGAACTGAGTTTGGCGGTAAGTTGCGAAGTCCCGCGTTGAGTCGCCTTGAGGAATCCATTGCTAACGGACGCGATTTTAGGTTGAGAGGATGTCCAGGTCAAAGATTTGTCGAAAAGTTCAACGGGAGTGACGATCACCTCGGGCGAGTGGATGGAATCCCCTTCCTGGAGATGCAAATCGAGCGAATCCGCAGTGAGGGATGTCCCAGACAGAATAGTAGCGACGGAATCGACGGTTTTATCCGTGCTGCCATCAAACTTTCTGTCCACCTTATACTCGATTTCACCGGCTTTGTAGCCAACTATGGATATCAGAACCATGCCTCCATCCCAATGTGGTGCCGGGAGATTTTCGATTTCGGAAATCGTATCAACTCTTCCCCGGTAGACGATATCAATAATACGGCCGGTAGTATCCTTGAGTAAAATCTGTACCGAATCGTACTGGGAGAGCTGGTCGAAAATTTTATTGAAGGATAGCGACTGCTGCTGCTCCTTGTCGCTCTGAGTCAATTGGCAGGAAAGGATCATGAAAACCGCGGATGAAAGAAAGACCACAAATCGTCGATGGAAACACGATTTCAGGAACTTCACGTAAACCTCACTTTGCAATTCACGGAATTCGATCCTATGACGATTCCAGTATTCGATTCAGTAATAGCGTTAATGGCCTCGGGCGTTGAAAGCTAATTATGTCTTTCCCTTTCGGAATCCCCATCAGGCCCAAAGGTGACGGTCGTTACAGAACCTAGGGTCAAGGCGGTAATTTTGGGCTTTCTCAGGGGAATTCCACGACCTTGGAGTATGGGATACCTCCGCCGCACTTTCCCGGCGCAAAAAAGCCCCCTCTTGAAAAAGAGGGAGCCTTCAATACTTCATTTCAGGTGCGGAAATCCATGCGTCTCAACCGGAGAATGGGGTCCCGGTGACCGTCCAGAGCTTGGTTAGCGGAGCAAGGTCCAAGTGTGGGACAAGACCTGGTCCCCAACCTTGAGCTTGAAGAGCAAGGTGCCCCCGGAGGCGACAAGACGGTTGGAAAACAAGGACAACTTATGCGGGCCGGAGGCGAAGGCTCCCTGGACCAAGGTTGCGAGCAGGCGGCCCTGGCTGTCAAAGACCTGGAGTAGGACTTCCTTGCTTTCAGTCAGGCCAAAGGAAACATCCACGTTACGGGTCTCGGGATGGAAATCGACGGTGAGGGGATTCGCCTGATTTGCGGGCGTCGTGATGCCGGTGGCGGGTGCGATGGTAAGGGCATTGCTGACCAGAACATAGGGAGCGGAACCATTGAGTCCGGCACCACCTGGCTTCGAAATATTATTCGCATCGGTGCATACCGCACCCGCAAGTTGGCAAATGCGGATTTTGCCGGTTGTCGTAGGCTGATTCGGAACCGTCCATTTAAATGAGTTTTTGGTTGAACCATCCGCAACCCCTTTTTTGACATCGGTCCACGTCGTTCCGCCATCCTTTGAAAAGGCAATATCCGTGCCCCCTTGATGCTGGACGTCTACAGACCAGGTAATCGTGAATGAATCGCCGGGTTTTAAGGACTCACCCCCAGCGGGATTAAAGCCCGATAAGCTCAAATGCGCGGACGCCATCCCCACTGCCGCCATCACAACCAGACCCGCCATCCGCAAACTTTTCTTAATCATAATCCTGTCTCCATTTTACAGTGAATTTTCCCACACCCTCGAATCCGCCTTGGTCTCCCCAGGGACTCAGAATGTTACAACATATTTTCGGACCCTCAAGGCGCCCGGATTTCCAGCAGCTGCCAGACGGTAAAGCTTTCATTCCCGCTCATATCCCGGGCCGATAAGCGGAAAGCATAGAATCCGTAGGGCGCCGGATTGCCGGCCTCATCGCTGCCGTCCCAACGGATAATCTTGGGAGGCAGATCCCTTCCCTGATAGGTTTTGACCGGCGCGCCCGCCTGCCCGCCGCTCCCCACCGCACGCACCGCCAGCTTCCAGTCCTGGATGCGGCCTTCCTGGAACCGCTGCCCATAACCGCGCAGCCCATCCTCCGCATGGGAAGCCTGCGCCGGGCCTCCGCCGCGTTCATCGCTTTCGGTCCACCCCTTGACCATGGTGCGATCGCTCGCCGTCAACCGGAAAAAAACCTGCACTGCGCCGGTCGAATCGGGGATTAGGACCAGCTTGTCCGCCCGGACTTCGACCACGGGCGGGAACCGATCGCGGTCGGCGCCCAGGCGGAAATTCAGGGAGAGGGAATGCGAGGGCTCGTGCCCGCCGGCGGTCGCCTCGCCCGCGCCCGAATCGTAGACGTATCCGCCCACGATGCCGGCCTTGCCCGCCGGGAAATTGAGGAAGACACCCAGGGCGAATCCGGGCTGGCCCGCATCGGGCGCCAGCAAGGTCCCGCGCAATCCCAGCTTGCCGCCGGGCGTGAAGTTGGAAGAAAGGGAAAAGGCATGCACGAAATTCCCGGGCGGGAAGCCTTCCGTGCGGAATTCGTAGAAGGCGTCCGGGTCGACCAAGCGGATCCCCAGGACGTCGCAGGCGGGCACGCGCAAGCCCAGGGCCGCGAGGTAACTCCGATGTGTCTCGTAACCTGCCGGTTCCCGTCCCACCCCGGACTGCTCCAGGTTGCGGACCGCCAGGCCCGTCCACAGGCTTTCCCGCGGCCGCCAGAGCAGGCCCGCGTCGATGTCCACGCCGAACCCGTCCCGGCCCACGCCCAGGCCGGTCCCTTCCGTGCGGACGGACAAGCCGAGCGAGGTCGCGGGATCCAGGTCCCAGGAACCGCCCCCGATCATGCCTTGCCGCGCGGGGCCGCCCGCCACCGGATCCACCCGGCCGTCGTAGTAATAGCCCAGCGCGAAAGCGGCATGCTCGCCGGCGCTCGCACCATACAGGAAGTAAGGCGAGAACCCCGCCTCCAGGCCCATCATCCCCGCCTCCGCCTGGAAGCCATCGGCGATGGAGAGGGCGGCGGGATTGACGAACAGGGCATTGGGACCGGTCATATGGGCCGCGCCCCCGCCGGCGAAGACCGCGGAGCCGGTTCCCAAGGGCGGATCGGGCATGAGCGGTCGCGCCCAGGCCACCTGGACGGATAAGACGCAAGCCGGAAGGAGGCCCGCCGGAAGCAGGTCCGACCAAGGCGGAGGAAAGGCTTTCACCTATGAATTATAGAGCGCCCGACCGCAGGCATGCAACCGGGAGGGGAAGGTTCTTGCGGAAAGTTATTGCGCGTCTTTGAGGATGCGCAGGGGCATGACGATGAAGAAGTAGTTCGGCTTTTCCATCGCCGGCTCCACGATGATGGCGCCGAGGGGATTATTGAACTTGAAAATGACGTCCTCGGTATGGATGAGCCGGAAGACCTCGAGCACGTAATTGGCGTTGATGCCCACGTCCACAGCATCGCCCGTATATTCGACCGGCAGGGACTCTTCGGAATCGCCGCCCAGATCCTGATTCTTGGCCGACAGCGCGAGCTGCCGATCCTGGAAGCCGAAAACGACGAGCCGGGTTTTGGCATTGGCCATGGTGGCCACGCGCCGGATCACGGAGCCCAGGTGCTCGCGATTGGCTTTCATCTTCTTGGAGAAGTCCTTGGGGATGACGTTCTCGTAGTTGGGATAGGGGCCTTCGATGAGCTTTGTGAAGACCGTAATGGTTTCGGTGCTGAAGCGGGCATTGGCAGGTCCGATTTCCACCTGGATGGGCTGTTCCTGATCCTCGGCCAGGTGCAGGATCTGCTGCAAAGCCTTGGGCGGCAGGATGACGCCCGGCTGGGTGGGCAGGCCGGAAGTGGCGGTCCAGGCCTTGCCCAGGCGATGCCCGTCGGTGGCTACCATCTGGAGATTGCCGTCCTTGAACTCGCAGTAACCGCCCGTGAGGCTCATGCGGCTATAGTCCGTGGAGACGGCGAAGGCGGTCTTCTCGGAGAGGAAACGGAAGTCCTTGAGCGGCACCTGGAAGGCCTTGGCCTGGCCCAGATCGGGCAGGGAAGGGTATTCGCTGGCATCGAAGCCGGTCAGGTTGCACTGGAAGCCGGATTCGGACTTGATGGTCACCATATAGTCGTCGACGGAAAGCATGACCGGGAAATCCGGCAGCTCCTTGACCACTTCCAGCAGCTTCTTCGCATTGATCACGATCTCGCCGTCCTCGTGGCCTTCCACCTGGAGCTTGAGCACTATGGTCATATCGAGGTCGGTGGCGCGGATTTCCAAGCTATTGCCTTCGAGGCGCAGCAGCAGGTTATAGAGGATTTGCAGGGTGGTCTTGTTGGGAATCGCATTGCAGGCCATCTGCAGGGCATCGAGAAAAACCGCTTTGCTGGCTTCGAACTTCATGGCGTCCCTTCCCTCCTGATCCCTGGCCCAGGGCCCGCCGCGGCGGACTTTCTGCCTTCCGAGAAGCGGTAAAAGATAGTCTATGAAGGGGTTACAATTGAAGGGCTTCCATTGGAAATAGGCCGACCGCTAACTAATTTTCGCTCCATCTATGATAATCGAACCTAAAATCCGTGGCTTTCTCTGCACCACCGCCCATCCCCTTGGATGCGAAGCCTCCGTGCAGGAACAAATCAATTATGTAAAGACTAAGGGACCCATATCCAACGGTCCCAAGCGGGCCTTGATCCTGGGCTCCTCGACGGGATATGGCTTGTCCTCGCGCGTGGCCGTCGCCTTCGGCTGCGGAGCCTCCACCTTGGGCATCGCCTTCGAGCGCCCCTCCGAGAAGGGCCGCACCGCCTCGCCCGGCTGGTACCAGACCCAGTCCTTCGAAAAGGCCGCGCATAAGGCCGGCCTCTTCGCCAAGAGCCTCAATGGCGATGCCTTCTCCAATGAACTCAAAGCCCAGGCCCTGGAAATCATCAAGAACGAAATGGGCCCCATCGACCTGGTCATCTACAGCGTGGCGGCTCCACGGCGCACCGATCCCAAGACCGGCGCCGTCTACAAGAGCGTGCTCAAACCCAAGGTCGCCCCGTATACCAACAAGACCATGGACTTCAATTCCGGCGTAGTCTCCACCGTGACCTTGGACATCGCCACTCCGGAAGAAGTGGCGGATACCGTGGGCGTGATGGGCGGACAGGATTGGGAGATGTGGATCGATGCCCTGCAGGCCGCGAATCTGCTCGCGCCCAATGCCATCGCCATGGCGTATTCCTATATCGGCCCCAAGGTCACCCAACCCGTTTATCGCAACGGCACCATCGGCGCCGCCAAGGACGATCTCGAGAATACGGCGATCCGTCTCGACGCGCGCCTCAAACAAAACGGCGGCCGCGCCTTCGTCTCCGTCAACAAGGCCCTGGTGACCCAAGCCAGTTCCGCCATCCCCTTCATTCCCCTCTACATCAGCTTGCTCTACAAGGTGATGAAGGCGAAGGGCATCCACGAAGGCACTTTGGAGCAGATGGATCGGCTCTTCCGGACTAGGCTCTATTCCGGCAAGACCATCGAAGTGGACGAGAGGAACCGCATCCGCATGGACGATTGGGAGCTCCGCGAAGATGTGCAGAGCGAAGTCGATTCGCTTTGGCAGAAAGTGGAAACGGAGAACGTTTCCGCCGAGGCCGATGTGGTGGGCTACCGCAGCGACTTCCTGCGCCTCTATGGCTTCGGCATGAATGGCGTGGACTATGCCCAGGACGTTCCCGACAGCCTGATCTGATCCTGAACCGGCCATGGCCCGGACCCACCAGGAGTTCAACGTGGTCAAGATGAATTTGCCGGTCCGCAGCGTGGGCGAGGAAGCCGCGGCGTTAACAGGGAAGTTACGGGTGGTGATGGCGGGAGAGTTGCCAACCCATAGGCAAGCCGGCATAGATATGCAAACCGATGGAGTGAAGGGAAGCCTCCACGGTTTCATTCATCGAGATACCGGCAAACTTCGCAAACCACTTTTGGCTGAAACCAATTACGCCGATGGGTGAAAAATAAGTGCCCGGCAGGGGCAGCTTGGGATCACGGGTGTTTCCCCCATCCTGGAGTCCTGCGTTGAAATCAAATTCCATGAGCGCATTGAGCCCCAGTCCCCGCTTTCCATTGCCCGCAACCCCCAAGCATTTCGCCCGGCCGGACCTAGGTCGGCTTCCAGCCCAAAATTGAGGGGCACAAAATGGGTGGCGACGTTTTTCCGGCCGCCAGAACTACCATAGGTTTCCTGCCTCGCTTCTATAAAGCCGATACCCACGGAAGGCTCGATGAGCGCGGATCGGAAAAAGAAATGGTAGCGGGTCAGGGATTTGAACCCCGGACAAAAGGATTATGATTCCTCTGCTCTAACCAACTGAGCTAACCCGCCCCAGATTCGCCTTTTCCGGAAATTCGGGAAAAGGAAATTTAAAGGCTCCGGGCCCAAATGACGCCGGAGACGGAAAATTAGTCATGCCCAGGCACGATGGCAAATCAAAGCGAGTGGGAAGCCGCTTCTTTTGGCGCTTTTTTGGTGGAATCCGTCGGTACGGCCGCCCCTGCAACCTTTTCACCGCAGTACCACTCTACGTCCTGCGGACTCCACAAATCGAGCCCGCCCGGAATGACGAGACCCGTGACCGCTTGATCAATCCCTCCCACCAGGCCCGTGACGAAGCTTAACTTGGTGGTGATGACGCTCCAATTCCTGCCCGGACAACGGCCGGCCAGGTCGACGGGGGGACTGAACTCAACCAAGGTGAAAATCCCGTTATGATGCCATTCCTCGTGTAGAGGTCCGGCGCTTTCGACCTCACCGTTTTTGAAATGCATGACGGAGCAACCGGAAAAGAGGAGTCCAAAAACCAAGGCGCTGAAATAGATTTTTTTCATTTTTCCACTCTCCTACTTGCACCAGACTTTTGCTGTCTTAGGCGAATAAATTCCCAGGGTAAAAACCGTCTTGACCCCATCCAAGAACGTGAATTGACTTTGCATCTGTTCCACGCCTTTGTCTTTGCAGATTTCAGCGACATTAATGTCATGTTCGCCGGAAAGGCCCCAGAAGAAATAGGATTTGCTTTCCTCATAGTTGGGATCGCCGCTAATCCTCTCTCCTCCCTGAGGCCGGATGGTGGCTGTTGAGCATGCGGTCGCAAAGGCAGCGGCGATTAGCCCGCAAGCCATTCTGGATACCATCTTGGAAATCATTTTTCTCCTTTTTGTAATAATCAATGCGCGACATCGGGTTTTGTTAGAACCTGAAACAAAAATGAACCACGTCCCGAAGTTCGGAACTTCGGATCCATGAATACTCTGAACTCTTTAAATTGCGGGACAGAATCAATGTAATCAATGATTACTCATTTTTGGCTCGAAATGAAAAATTGTCACTGCTTAAATGCGACGCATTCCATCCATAAAATTGCGGATAGAAAACAAAAAAGTAAATGAGAGTTTATTGCGGTCGGGTCAATTCCTGAATCATGGTCTGCCATACCACCGGATCGTTCGCGGCCGCATCATGCGCGGGTCCCGCCGTCAACTCCACCCAGGTGGACGGCGGCGAGTCGCCTTTCAAGCTGGTCTCGGGCACGGTTCCATCGCCTTGGAGTTTCAGGAAATCCGATGCCTGGGTGGCGGGGTTTATGAAAGTCGCTCCCGGAGTATCCATTGAGCCGCTTGCCAGATGTCTGGAGAAAAAGACTTTGCAATTGCCCCACCCGATTACCGGATCGACGAAAGAGGCATGGTAACTTTGCGCAGGCTGCTCCAGGAAGTCATTCCAGGGGGCCACGGTGGCAGGGTATGCCTTGGGGCCGAGCGCCTTGATAAACGGCTTGGTGATTTCATTCCCCACGCTTTGCCCCACCCGGCGATCCATGGCCAAGGTCGCTCCGCTCGCTTGCGGCACCAAGGCCACGGGAGGAAGCCGCGTGCCCGGATTGGGATTATGGGAGTTGTCGTCGAACTTTTCCGTGGGGGCCAGATAATAGACAATCGGCAGGTTGGGCGCCATCTCCTGCAATAGGTATCGCGCTGGAAACAGAAACACAGAAAATTTAACCGCAAGGGATTCCATTCCGGTAAGTTCGCGGGCTTGCCTGGCCCGGCATGTGAGGAACATCACATGCCGGGCTTCGGATAGTTGCGATTGGACGGAATGTGGAGATCGGATCCCTCGATCCGATCGCGGAGTTTAGGCCTATCGGCCGGAACGCATCAACGATTTCACCGAGAAGGCCAACTTCATATTGTTCTTCTTCATATTGGCGTCGCCGCCGAATTTGTCCTTGAGCTGGTCCACGGTGGCATGGGGCTTTTTGGAAGGCTGCTTGCCCTGACCCTTGCCTTGCGGCTGGGCCTGTCCGGGCTTGCCGCCCTTTTGGCCGTCTTGACGATCGCCCTTGGGCTGCGATTCCTTCTTCATGGACAGGGAGATGCGCTTCTGTTGCACGTCCACTTCGAGCACGCGCACCTGCACGATTTGCCCCGCGGCCACGATCTTCTTCGCATCGTCCACGAACTTGTCGGCGATTTCCGAGATATGGACCAGGCCGTCCTGATGCACGCCGATGTCGACGAAAGCGCCGAAGTTGGTCACGTTGGTGACGCTGCCTTCCAGCCACATGCCGGGCGTCAGATCCTTGAGTTCCTGGATCTTGGCGTTGAAGCGGGCGTAGACGAATTCCGCGCGCGGATCGCGGCTGGGCTTCTCGAGCTCGGCGGCGATATCGAGCAAGGTGGGCATGCCGACGTCATCGGAAACATACTTGCCGAGTTCGATCTTGGAGATGACCTCCTTATTGCCGATGACTTCCTTGAGCGGCGCACCCGTATCTTCCACGATACGCTTGACCAGGTCATAGCGCTCGGGATGCACGGCGGAGGCGTCGAGGACATTGTCGGATCCATGCACGCGCAAGAATCCGGCGGACTGCTCGAAGGCTTTCGGTCCGAAGAGGGAAACCTTGACGAGGCCGGAGCGGCCGGTGAAGGGGCCGTTGGCATTGCGGTGATCGACGATGTTCTTGGCCAGCGACTTGTTGATGCCGGCGACATAGCCGAGCAAAGCCTCGGAGGCGATGTTCACGTCCACGCCCACGCTGTTCACGCAGGACTCGACCACCTGCTCCAGCTTGCGCTTGAGCTCGTTGGGATTGACGTCGTGCTGGTATTGGCCCACGCCGATGGACTTGGGGTCGATCTTCACGAGTTCGGCCAGCGGATCCTGGATGCGGCGCGCGATGGAGACGGCGCTGCGGATGGTGGCGTCGAGGTCCGGGAATTCCTTGCCCGCGAGCGGCGAAGCGGAGTAGACGGAAGCGCCGGCTTCGGAAACGACCACCTTGATGGGGGGTTTGGACAAGGCCTGGAAGGCCGTGCTCATGAACTCGTCGGTTTCGCGCGAGGCCGTGCCGTTGCCGATGGCGACGATGTCGACGCCGAAGCTTTCGATCATGGCGAGGAAAATCGTCTGTGAGGCTTCCGCCTGGTTCTGCGGGGGATGCGGAAATATCGTACGATGCTCCAGCAGCTTGCCCGTGGGATCGATGACGGCGAGCTTGACGCCGGAACGGAAGCCCGGATCCACGCCCATCACGGTCTTGGCGCCGGCCGGGGCGGCCAGGAGCACGTCGCGCAGGTTCTTCTGGAAAACGGTATAGGCCTCGCCGTCCGCGCGATCCTTGAGATGCATGCGCACTTCGGTCTCGATGGAAGGCTTGATGAGGCGATCGAACGCGTCCTTGGACATGCGCTCGAGTTCGGGCTTATAGGGCGAGGGATTCTTGATCGCCTTGGCATGCAGGAGCGACAGGCACTTCTCGTCTTCGAGCACGAGCTCGGTGCGGAGCACTTCCTCCTTCTCACCGCGGCGCATGGCCAGGATGCGATGCGAGGGCAAGGCACTGACCTTCTCGGAAAAATTGTAATACATCTCGAACTTGCTGCGCTTGCCTTCGAATTCCTTCCGGACCTTGCTCATATAGAGGCCGGTCTTCAAGGCCATCTCGCGGATCTGACGGCGGATTTCCGCGTCTTCGGAAATTTCTTCGGCGAGGATATCGAGCGCGCCCTGCAGGGCCGCGGCGGCCTTGGCGAGCAAGGCCGCGGTCGGATCGGCTTTATCGAGGTCGGGCTTGACGTAGGCGGCGGCGAGCATTTCCGCGGTCTGTCCGGCTGCGGGCGCTTCCTGCGCTTCCAGTATGCGGGCCAGCGGTTCCAATCCGGCTTCCTTCGCGGCCATGGCGCGCGTACGGCGCTTCGGCTTGTAAGGCAGATACAAATCCTCGAGCTCGGTCTTGGAATTGGTCTTCTCAATCTTGGCGCGCAGTTCCGGCGTCAGCTTGCCCTGGGTCTCGATGCTCTTGAGGATGGTCTCGCGACGCTCGGTCAGTTCCTTGTAATAGGCATACTTCTCTTCGATGAGCCGGAGCTGGTTTTCATCCAGGGATCCGGTGGCTTCCTTACGGTAACGCGTGATGAACGGTACCGTAGAGCCTTGATCGAAAAGCGCGAGGGTATTGCGGACCTGTTCTGTCCCTAGTTTGGTTTCGGATGCGATTATTTCGACAAAGCCCACGGTGCTCTCCTGGAAAATTCATGGAAGGCCGGCGAAAATGCCGGCGGGATGGTAAAAGTAGGAATTAGGCGGGGGGTGTAACAACTCAAAGAGTAAGGGCTTTGGGAGATCCGGACGAATTTCTGCAAAACTTACCTCTCCGAGACTATCAGAATGCGCTTGCTTCGGGCCCCGTTACCTCCAAGAAAGCGGAATTCAACGTAAAAAGAGCAACTATTCCCTGTCAGAACAAGTACTGAGGCATGACACAACCGTGACAAACCGGCAATTGGCCGGGGGTATTATTAATACAGGAATTCAACCAGGAGGTATCCAATGACTCATCAGACAGTCGAATCGTGGGACGGAGCTTCGCTCTACTATCAATATATCAAGGACATCTCCAAGTACCCACTTCTCAAAAAGGACGAGGAAATCGCGGTTTTGCGCCTTGTCCAGACCGGCGACCAAAAGGCCATCAATAAACTGGTCTGCGCCAACCTCAAATTCGTCATCAATGTGGCCTTCATGTACAAGAACCAGGGCTTTTCTTTGCCCGAGCTCATCAATGAAGGCAATATCGGCCTGATCGAAGCCGCCAAGCGCTTTGATGTGAACCGCAAGCTGAAATTCATCTCCTATGCCGTCTGGTGGATCCGCCAGGCCATCACCCGCGCCATCGCGGAGCGGGCCCGCATGGTCCGGATCTCGGCCGAGAAGGAGTTGATCCTGCGCCGGTTTTCGAAACACAACGTGCCCATGCGCCAGACCATCGGCGGCGGCGCGCAAATCGACACCGACGTCTTGGGCGGCAAGATGGGTTATACCGGTCGCCAAATCGAAAAGATCATGGAGATGGGCCTGCGCCATTCCTCCCTGGACGAGACCTTGAACGGCGAAGAAGGCTCCTCCATCATGGATGTCATCGAAGACAAGCATACCGATCGGCCGGATGTCTCGACGAGCCTGGACTCGCAGCGGAAGTTCGTTTCCCGGCTCCTGCACAAGCTCAACGACCAGGAGCGCACGGTTCTGTCCATGTACTTCGGTATCAATTACCATGAGCCGCTCAACTTGGAGGAAATCGGCGAGGTCATCGGTCTCTCCAAGGAACGCGTGCGCCAGATCAAGGAAAAGGGCCTGGCCAACTTGCGGTCCATGGAAGAGATGACGGAATTTGCAGCGGTGGGCTAAGATTAAGCTCCTCAAGTCCGCTACTGCATCTCAAAGCTGAACCGACGGGATTTCCCCTTCCGGCGGTACAGCGAAGAGGCCCCTCTCCCGGGGGGCCTTTTTCTTTTCCGTGGCGGGAAACCGGCTATCGCGGCCCGGCCACTACATTGCCCTCGTCACGGTACCACCTGTACCGTTCCTCGGGCGGCTTTGTGGCCGAACCACGCTAGCCGGTTTCTCGCTCACGGAACCCGGTCATAAGATGTCGCTGGTTTTAGAAGCGAAG
>DAINDC010000008.1:23660-28659 GCA_036732085.1 Fibrobacterota bacterium
CGCGCGGGACGCTGGGTGCCGGGAGAAGGCGGAAGGAATGCGAAGGGCAGTGGGAGGGAAGATTTTGAATACAAGTTTGCTTGCCATGGAAATAATATACGTTATAACGATTAATGTCGAAACATGTAATTTGGATCGGGCGATGGGTTTTTCATCGGAAGCGTTTCCGCTGCTTTTCTGGATGGGGAGCTGCAAGGAAGAGGGAAAGTGGGGCCGGATCATTCTACAATAATGCGGTATGGATACCTCCGAGCTCCTCTCCCGTTTTCCCGACCAGAACATCCTGGTGCTCGGGGATGTCTTCCTGGATGAATTCCTGAGCGGCGATTGTTCCCGGCTTTCGCCGGAAGCGCCCGTACCCGTGCTCCGCATCGATGCCGGGAAGACGCGGCGCGTGCTGGGAGGCGCGGCCAATACCGCCGCCAATGTCGCCTCCCTGGGAGGCAAGGCCATCCTCATCGGCATCGTGGGCGAGGATTTCCACGGCGATCAATTCGCGGAACTGGTGCTCGCGACCGGCATCGACTTCGCCCCCATCGTGGACGGCCGTCCCACCATGCGCAAGACCCGGCTCGTGGGACAAGGACAACAACTGCTCCGACTCGATTATGAGGAAACGCCCAACATTTCCAAGGCCACGGAGCAGGCCATCTTGGCGGCCTTCCGCAAACACCTGCCGAGCGCCGGACTCGTGATCCTTTCCGATTATGCCAAGGGCTTCCTCAACCAGAGCCTGAGCCAGGCCATCATCCGCGAGGCCCATGCCGCGGGCAAGGAGGTCCTGGTCGATCCGCGTCCGCAGCATGTCGCCTATTATTCGAACTGCGATTATATCACTCCCAATTGGAAGGAGTCGCAGGGGCTCCTGGGCCAGACCGAATGCGATCCTTCCGAGGCCCTCATCCTGGCCAATGGCGGCGTGCTTCGGGAGAAATTGAACACCCATGTGGTGCTGACCTTGGGGCCGCGCGGCATGAGCTTCTTCAACCGCGACTCCGGCGCGCATTTCCATCTGCCCACCCAGGCCCGCGAGGTCTTCGACGTCAGCGGCGCGGGCGATACCGTGGTCGCGACCTTGGCCTTGGCCCGATCGGCGGGAGGCGGCCTGGAGGAGGCCGTGCGCCTGGCCAACAAGGCGGCGGGCGTGGTGGTCGGCAAGTTCGGTACCGCCACGGTTACCCGGGAGGAATTGCTCGATGCCGACCCTGCGGGAGGAGCTCCCGGCGAGATTCGGTTATTGACGCGGGAGCAACTCGCGCCGATGGCCAACTCGCTACGGGCGCAGGGCAAACGCATCGTCACCGTGAACGGATCCTTCGATCTCTTGCATGCCGGCCATGTGCACATTCTCGAAGAGGCGCGCCGCCAGGGCGATGTCCTGATCGTGGGCCTCAATAGCGATTCCTCCGTACGCGGCTATAAAGGCGCCGGGCGCCCGATCGTTCCGGAGGATCAGCGGGCCCGCATGCTCCTGGCCCTGCGCGCCGTCGACTATGTCCATCTTTTCGATGAGAGCGTGCCCATGCCGTTCCTCACGGAGATCAAGCCGGATGTCCACGTGAACGGGGCCGAGTACGGCGCCGACTGCATCGAAGCGCCCCTCATCAAGGAGAACCGGGGTCGCATCCATATCGTCGACAAGATCCCGGGCCTCTCCACTTCCGACCTGCTCGGAAAAATCCGCGCCGACGGATGAAGGATCTGAACGTCAAGACCTATCGGAACCTATCCGACGGATCGCTTCCGGATGAGGAAGGCAAGTTCGTGATCCTGACCAAGGGAAAAGGCCTACACCTCATCCTCTCCCCCGTGGCACTCACGCCCTATCATGCCAATATCGTGTACCAGTATCTGCAAGTGGAAGGCCGCGGCGAGGTGGAGGCCGTCAGCAGCAGCGGTTGCCGGATTCTCACCAAAGGATGGAAAGTCCATGGGGGCGGGGCCTACAATGTCCAGCACTGGCTGCATACCTTGACCTTGCAGGGCAAGTCCACGGCCTTCGGCAAGTATGAGGCCGACTTGCTGGATCCCTTCCGCGACGAGATCCCGGTGCTGCTGGGGCTCCCGGCTTTTTTCCTGGAACTGAAATAAGCGGCTACAATTTCAAGCCGGCCAGCCGCACTCGATTTTTAACCGCCGATAGCCGTTCACTTACCGATGCCCTGAATTATTTGCCGATGCAATAACCCGAAAAAACTTTCTGCAGAACCTCGTCCGAGGAGATCTCGCCGAGCAGTCCCTTGAGGTGCCCGGCCGCCTCGCGTATCTCAAAGGCGATGATTTCGATGGCGGGCCTTTTCCGCATTTCCGCCAGCGCGGCCTCGACGCGTCCCAATGCCGCCTGCACCGCCTGGAACTGCCGCTCCGTGGTCAGGAGGATGTCCTCGCCACTTCCCGGCTTCCGGAAAACCAGCGCGTCCAATCGCTCGCGGAATTCCCGGAGACCGGCTCCCGTTCGATTCGAAACTCCCAGGAATCCCTCCCGGGTCCGGAACGCGGGCAGATCCAGCTTGGTGGCCACGCGCAATCCGAAAGCAGCCGGATCATTCTTCCCTTCGCCCCGAGCGGCTGCGGCAGCTGAAGCCGGAGCTGTCCCGTCCATGCCGGTTCCATCCTCGATCCCGGTTCCGTCCTCGACCCAAATCCGCACGTCCGCCGCCGCCCATTGCCTGCGGGTCCTTTCCATGGCCAACTCGTCGAGGCCGTCCACGGGCCGGCCCAGGCCGGCCGTATCGACCAGGTGAATCATGCCGCCAGGTAACCGCAAAGGTACGTCCACGTAGTCCCGCGTGGTGCCGGGAATGTCCGAGACCAGGAGCCGGTCCTCTTCCACCAGCGCATTGATGAGACTGGACTTGCCGGCATTGGGCGCGCCCAAGATAGCCACGCGCGGGGAACGCGCCAGGCCGCGGCCGCGTTCAAAGCTTGCGGCCAGCTTCACCAGGGAAGCGAGCACCTTTTCCATGCGCGGGATCCAGGAGGAATAATCCGGGTCCGCCTCCTCCTCCGAGAAATCGACATCCAATTCGAGACGGGCGGAAAGATCCAACAGGGAATCCCGCAAAGCCTTGAGTGGTGCGCTCAAAGCCCCACCCACGATGCGCTGCGCGTTCCGCAAGGCTTCGGCGGTTTGGGCATGGATGAGCTCGCCCACGGCTTCGGCCTGGAGCAGATCGATTTTGCCGTTCTCGAAACCCCGCCGGGTGAATTCGCCGGGCTCGGCCAGACGCACCGCCGCATGGCCCAGCAGGCATTTCAGGAGATCGTCCACGATCAGCATATTGCCATGGGGATAGAGTTCGAGCACATCCTCGCCCGTGGAACTGGCCGGTCCGGGGAAGAGCACGAAGTTCAGGCGGTCCAGGATCCGGGCTTCAGCGGAACCGATAGCGGAGGTCCGGAATGCGCCATAGTAGACATGCCGCGGCTCGCAAGCGCGGGCTTGGCTTCCCTCCCCAGCAAAGCCGAGATGGGAAGCGAGGATTTCCCGGCAAGCAGGTCCCGAGAGACGCACCACGGCCAAACCCGAGGTGCCGGGGGGACTGGAGAGGGCGACTATGGTATCGCCGGTCAAGGTTACTACTTCGCCTTGAGTTTGGGATGATCCTTGGTGACCGTCACGTTCAAGGGCGCCTTCAGCTTATTGGTATAGAAATACGTCTGGGTGATGGTGAACAGGTTGGACACCGTCCAGTACAGGACCAGGCCGGAGGGGAAGGCGCAGGAGAAGATGAACATCATGCCCGGCATCAGCCACACCATCATCTTCTGATTGGGATCCTTGATGGTCAGCTTCATCTGGAAGAACATGGTGATCGCCATGAAGAACGGCATGATGGTGATGCCCAGCGGGAAGACGTACGGGATCTTGATCGCATCATAGACCACGTCCGGCAGGGCCAAATCATGGACCCAGAAGACGAAGGGCGCGCCCTTGAGCTCCACTGCGCGACCGAGCACGTTGAACAGGGAGATGAAGATCGGCATCTGCAGGACCACGGGGAAGCATCCCATCACGCCGGACAGGGGATTCACGCCTTCCTTCTTATAGTACTCCATGATTTCGAGGTTGGCCTTCTGGGGATTGCCCTTATGCTTCTCGCGGATCTTGGCGATGGCCGGCATATGCTGCTGCATCTTCACGCCCTGCTTGGTCTGGGCGATGGTGAGCGGGAAGGTGATGACGCGGACCAGGAGGGTCAGGAGGATGATGGCGACGCCGTAATTGGGGATGATGCCATGGAAGAAATTCAGGAGATGCAGGATGAAACCGCAGAGGGCCACGTACCAGACATCGGCGCGTAAGAAGGATTCCCAACCTGAGAAGATGATCTTCTCATAATCCTGGTTGGCGGCCTTGAGCTTGTCGTACGACAGGGGCAGGACCACGAAGTCGAAGTCCACGGCCTTGTCTTCATTGTTCGCGGCCACGATCTGGAGCTGGTATTCCTTCGGGAAGGTCTTCTCCTCTCCCTCCGGGGTCTTGCCCACGGCCACCACTTTATTGGTGGTCTCGTGGTTGAAGTTGATGAGGGCGGCCACGTACTTGCGGCGCAGGCCCACCCACTTGAGCACGCCGCTCTCCTCGTTGAAGGTCTTCTTGCCTTCGAAGGACGTGCGCTGCACATTGGATCCATTGTCCAGGATCAACTCGCTGAAGAAGGTGGTCATGAGGCCGAAGCCCTTGCCATGGTGGATCTTCTCGGTCTCCTGCAGGCCGGATTGCCAGCCGATGGAATAGGCGGAAATGGGCTCGCTGGATTCCAGATGCTGGGCGAACTTGTTGCTGTCCGGATAGAAGGTGAAGCTGCGGGTCAGGGGGGTCTTGCCATCGGCGAGGGTGGTCTTAAAGGTGATGGTGACCGGAGTCTTATCCACATAGACGGCCGTATCCTTGGGATCCCGATCCATCTGCCACAGGATCTTGCTGAGATCCTGGTTGTCCACGCTCAAGGCCAGGGCCCCGCCGTCGGGAGTGATGATTTCCGAATTATAAGGC
>DAINDC010000008.1:28669-30337 GCA_036732085.1 Fibrobacterota bacterium
GATTGTCGAGTCGGACCTTGAAGCGGTTGGTCTCCACCGTGAGGACGCGATGCGCGATCACGGTCGCGCCCGAGTCCTTGCCCATGCGCGCGGAGTCCGCCCCATGCGCCTGACCCGGAGCGACAGCCGCACGATTCGATCCCATCGCCGCGTTCCCGGATTTCCCCAAAGCGACCAGCGAATCCACGGACTTGGCTCCGCCGTTTTTCGCCAGCTCGGCCAGCGAATCAACCCGCTGCTGCTCGTGCTTGACCTTCAAGGCCGCCATGGCCTGCTTCTGTTTATAGGAAGTGTAAAAGAGCATGAGGCCCATGAGAAGGATCCAGGCCATGATGGTATTTCTATTCAAGGGAGACTCCTAAAATGTTTATAACGCGGGGCCGATTCCCGAAGAAAAGAATTCCTCGAGACGGTGCCCACTTGAAAGATATGTCGACGAGCGACCGGGCCTTGTGGGACGGGGTCCCGTGGGACCGGGTCCCAGCCGCCTTTGCAAAAAGGTTGGCAGCGCAGGATGCGATAAGTGGTGAGTGCGAGGCCTATGAAAAAGCCGCGGGTCTCGAAGGCTTCAATGGAGTAATGGGAACAGGTAGGATGGAAGCGGCAGTTGCCCGTATAAAAGGATCCCTGCAGCGCCTGGTACATGCGCACGAAAAAAATCGCGACCTGTCTCATGGGCGGATCCCCGGCAATGAGCCCAGCAACCGATCGGCTTCGGCGCGGAGCTCGGACCTTCGGCATTTGGAAGCCTGGTTGGAAACATCGAAGACCACCCATGTGCCTTCCTGGAAACGCGGCAGCGCTTGCTGGAACGAGCATCGCAAGGTTCGGCGGATGGAATTCCGCATGGGCGCATTGCCGACTTTTTTCCGGATGATGAACCCGATGCGGGAACATTCCTCGTCCGCCAGGCAATAGCGCAAGGTCAAAGGTTGGCTGCGGAATACTTTGCCCGCCTCGAATACCTTTTTATACATATACGGCTTATTGAGCCGGCGATTTTTCAGGGGAGTGCCGTATTGGCGAAGGGTGGCGCGGGGTCGAGTTTTCCAAGCTGCAAAACTCTCCCCGCGAGGCCGAAAGACTGGGGCTAGATATCCTTGAAGGCCATGGTATCGCTCACCGTCAGACGGTGACGACCCTTGGAACGCCGACGCGAGAGTACCGCGCGGCCGTCTTTGGTCGCCATGCGCGAACGAAAGCCGTGCTTGTTAACTCTTTTACGATTGCGGGGCTGAAAGGTTCTTTTCATGATGCAATTTCCAATTTATAGTTGAGGGGATCAATTTAGTTTTCATCCCGTTGAAATTTCAAGGGTTAGGTCGGTTTTAAGGATCCTTTCCATTCTCTAAATACTCAAACATCACAATAAACTTAATTATATGTCGTTGACGCAAATCATCTATTCCGGCTACCTCAGGATCCTGGCCATTCCCATGATTTTGGTTATCTCTTTACTCCGCTGGAAAAAATCTCGAATCCTGGTCAATGCCCGGCTTTGCAGTATCGACCCTTCCCTCCTTTTTCTGGTCCGATTTTATCAAGGCGCCTGCCTGGATATCCTTAGACTCCTGCATGGGAATTATGGGAGGCCAATCCTTGCCCGCCCCCGCGATGAATACAAACTGCAAGCGCTTAAGACCGGGCCGTCACTTTTCCTATCCGCCC
>DAINDC010000009.1:0-251 GCA_036732085.1 Fibrobacterota bacterium
ATGCCCATGGAACCACAAGCCCATGCAGGCCCGCAAGGCCAAGGAAGCGGCGGGGAGGCCGGAAGACCTTTCCGCGCAGGGGGTCTTTCCCGAAGATGGAATTGCTTGGTTGCGTCTGCTGCGAAAAGGGGGTGGGTTCCAAAGCCGTTTCAAGCGCAGCCCGCTCTCCCGGGCGGGAAGGAAAAGCCTGCTGCGAAATGTCGCGGTGGCGGCGGCCAGCGATGTCGGCCAGGTTCGCGACCACAACGAAG